>NZ_UBIZ01000502.1:0-53379 GCF_900465275.1 Parafrankia sp. Ea1.12
GAAGGGGGGTGGGGACCGGGGCGACGTCCCTTGTGTCGCCGTCTGTGCCGCCGCCCGTCGGCCAGGCCAGCTGGCCGGCGCAGGCGGCTGCGGCCTCAGCGCTGCGTGGCGTGGCCGAGGGCGCTGCGCGCTGAGGCCGCGCGCCATCATGTGTCCGTGGCCGAGGAGACGACAGACCAGCCGCCGCGGGTGGGCCGCGAGCGGGACGTGACCGCCGGGGCGTCCGGCCCGGCGATGCGGATCTCGGGGAGGGCGCAGACCTTCACCGAGTCCGTGATCCGGGACATGACCAGGCTCGCGCTGCGGCACGGGGCGGTGAACCTGGCGCAGGGCTTCCCGGACTTCGCCTGCCCGACCGAGCTGAAGGAAGCCGCGAAGGCGGCCATCGACGCCGACGTCAACCAGTACGCGATCACCTGGGGAGCGGCCGACTTCCGGGCCGCGATCGCCGCGAAGATCGGCCGCACCTATCCCGGCTGGACCGTCGACCCGGACACCGAGATCTGCGTGACCTGCGGCTCCACCGAGGCGATGATCGCCGCGATGCTGGCGCTGGTCGACCCCGGCGAGGAGGTCGTGTTCTTCGAGCCGTTCTACGAGAACTACGGCCCCGACTCGATCCTGTCCGGCGCGGTCCCCCGCCTGGTGCGCCTGCACGGCCCGGACTGGTCCATCGACCCGGCGGAGCTGCGCGCGGCCTGCTCGGACCGGACCCGCGCGATCGTCGTCAACACCCCGCACAACCCGACCGGCAAGGTGTTCAGCGCCGACGAGCTCGCCCTCATCGCGGAGCTCTGCCAGCGGCACGACATCCTGGTGTTCACCGACGAGATCTACGAACACATCCACTACCTGGGGCCGGGCGGGCACATCCCGCCGGCGACCGTCCCGGGCCTGGAGGACCGCACGGTCACCGTGAACGCGCTGTCGAAGACGTACGCGGTCACCGGCTGGAGGGTCGGGTGGACCGTCGCCCCCGCTTCCTACACCGAGGCGATCCGCAAGGTGCACGACTTCCTCACCGTCGGCGCCGCCGCGCCGCTGCAGGCCGCCGGCGTCGCCGCGATGGGACTGCCGCCCGAGTACTACGCCGGGCTCGCGCAGGAGTACCGGGTGCGCCGTGACCTCCTGTGCGGCGCGCTGGAGAACACCGGGTTCGCCCTCCGTCCACCGGACGGCGCCTACTACGTGATGTGCGACACCACCGACCTGGATCCGGCCGGCGACGACGTCGCCTTCGCGCGGCGGCTGGTGAGCGAGCTCGGGGTCGCAGCCGTCCCGGGATCGTCCTTCTACGCCGATCCGGCCGACGGTCGGCACATCGTCCGGTTCGGTTTCCCGAAGCGGCTGGAGACGCTGCGGGCGGCGACGGACCGCCTGCGACTGCTCGAGCGCACCCGGGCGGCCCACCCGTAACACGGATCAAGCCCGTGCCACTCCGACCCCTCGCAGGTGTGGCACTGGTCCGCGTTAGTCCCGGTGGGCTGGCACCGGCAGCGGGTAGCCGGCGGACGCGGCGCGGGCGTGTCCCCGGCGCACCTCCCGGGTGAGCGCGCGCAGGTACAGACGGCGGCGCAACTGTCCGGCGTGGTCCGCCGGCGGTCCGCCGGCGGACCGTCCCGACGCGCTCACCATCGCCGGGCGGGAGGGCAGCAGGTAGCGCCCGCGCAGGTACTCACCGATCCAGCGGCCCTGCGCGGCGGCCAGCTCAGGTTCGGCCGAGACCCGGTACAGCCCCTCCACCTCCTGGTGGAACACCCCGGCGAAGAAGTACTCCTCACTCCAGGACCGCGGGGCGCTCACCTGGCCCGGCTCGCCTTCATCGCCTGCCGGCGGGACGGCCGGCGGCGGAGCGCCGACGAACACGACCGCGTCCTGGCGGGCGAGCCCCAGGCCGACACCAGCCAGGCCAACACCGGCTGGGTCGGGAATGTCCAGTGCGAACGGGCGACCGCCGTCCGGGCCGGTGCGTAGCACCAGTGGGCCGGGGACGATGGTGAGGCGGTCGGCCATGCCGAACTCGCCGAGCGTGCGGGCGGCCTCCCGGGCCGGCGGGGAGGACGGGTCACCCGCGATCACGCCGATGCCGTCCAGTCCGCCGTCCACCAGGGCGATGAGTGCGGCTGTGCCGGCACCGGGGGGCGGTGCGCCGGGACCGGAACCGGCGTCGATGACCACAGCCAGCCGGGGAAGTCGGGACACGCTCGCCGACTGTAGTACCCGTCCGGGTGGGGGATGGTGCCGAGGCCCCGGCCCCGGCCCCGGCCCCGGCCACGGCCATGCGCCACACGTGGGGATCGACCGTGTCACGGCGCGGCACGGCGCACTACCGTGACGGTCATGAGCGTCGTGAAGATCAATGTCCTCACGGTCCCCCCGGCGATGCGGGAGACCCTGGAGTCGCGGTTCGCCGGGCGGGCCGGGATGGTCGAGAAGGCGGACGGGTTCGAGTGGTTCGAGCTCCTGCGCCCGTTCGAGGGAACCGACACCTACCTCGTCTACACCCGGTGGCGCAGCGAGGAGGACTTCCAGAAGTGGCAGTCCTCGATGGCGTTCAGTGAGGGCCACCGGGCGGCCGGGGTGGAGGCGTCGTCCGGCCAGGGCCACCCCGGCGGCCAGCCCGGCGGTTCGGGTGCCGCTCCCGCCGGCCATGGTGCTCCCACCGGCCACGGCGCCCCGGGTGGGCACGGTGCTCCGGGTGGGCCGGCCGCGTCCGGCGCCACGCTCTGGTCGTTCGAGGTCATCCAGACCGCCGCGCCGGCTGCCGGCTGACCGCTCGTCCCGCCGCTCGGTCCCGTGGGGGCGCGGCCGCGCCCCCGGCGCTCCGCGTTCCCGCGGGACCGGCCGTTCATGGTCGGGGGTCGGCCGTCTCGCGATGGCTCGCGTCCTCCACCTCGCCGACGAACTCCTCGACGACGTCCTCCATGGCGACGACGCCCAGGGTGGTGCCGGTTGCGTCCACCGCCCGGCCCAGGTGGCTGTTGGTGCGCTGCATGAGGCGGAGCGCCTCGTCCAGGTGCAGGTCGACCCCGATCTCGGCCATCCGGCGCAGCCGGCGGTGCGGCAGCGGCTCGTCGCGCTCCTGCTCGGGAACACCGAGGACGTCCTTGGCGTGCAGGAAGCCGGCCAGCTCCGCCACGGGCCCCACGCCACGGCCTGGCTCGCCACCGGCGTCCTGGCCCGGGGCGCGGACGGGGAACCGGGAGTAGCCCGTTTCGGCCACGGCCTCCTCCAGCTGGGCGGCGGTGACCGTCCACGGCACGGTGACGATCTCCGGCAGCGGGATCATCACTGAGCGGACGGTCCGTCCGGACAGTTCGAGCGCGTGCGTGAGCAGCTCGTGCTCACCGGCGGGCAGCAGGCCCTCCTGTCGGGACTGCCCGATCAGCGCCCCCAGTTCCTCCGGGGTGTAGGCGGAGGCCAGCTCGTCCGACGGGGTGACCCGCAGCAGCCGCAGCACCGCGTTCGCGAAGTGGTTCAGGAAGGCGATGAACGGCCGGGTGAACCGGGCGAACGCGAACAGCGGCGGGCCCAGCCAGAGCGCCGCGCGCTCCGGGCCGGCGATCGAGAGGTTCTTCGGGACCATCTCGCCCAGCACCATGTGCAGCGACACCACGATGCACAGCGCGATCACGAAGGCGATGGCGTGCTGGGCGCCGACGGGGACGTTCGCCGCCTCGAGCCCGGCCTCGAGGAGGTGGGCGACCGCCGGCTCGGCGACCGCGCCCAGGGCCAGCGAGCACACGGTGATGCCGAGCTGGGTGGCGGCGAGCATGGGGGAGAGGTGCTCCATGTGCGACAGGACGGCCGCCGCCCGCTTGTCGCCGTCCTCCACCATCGGCTCGACCCGGTCGCGGCGGGCCGAGATCAGCGCGAACTCGGCGCCGACGAAGAACGCATTCCCGGCGAGCAGCAGCACGCCGGCGAGAACAGCCAGCAGGTTCATCGGTCGCCCGCCCGCTCGGACGTGCCAGCGTGCCCGGACCTGCCCGCGTGCTCGGACGTCCCAGCATGCTCGGACGTCCCAGCATGCCCGGACGTACCAGCATGCCCGGGTGCGTCCGCCCGGGCGGGTGTCCCGTCCGTGGCTTCCGTGGGGCTGAGGCGTACCCGGTCGATCCGGTGGCCGTCGACCGAGGCCACAACGAGCTCATGGCCCTCGACCTGGACGACGTCACACGGCCTTCCCAGCCGGCCGAGGCGGGCCAGGACGAGCCCGCCGATGGTCTCGTAGGGGCCGGCGGGCAGGCGGGCTCCGGTCGCCTCGCTTACCTCGTCGAGGCGGAGCAGCCCGGACAACATCCACTGGCCGGCGCCGAGGGCCACCACGTCGGGTGGTGCCGGGCGGTCGTGCTCGTCGTCGACATCGCCGACGAGCTCCTCGACGAGGTCCTCCATCGTCACGATGCCGTCCGTGCCGCCGTACTCGTCGATGACGACGGCGAGCTGGAGGCCGCCGCGCCGCAGCCGGCGCAGCAGGACCTCGCAGTGCAGCGACGCGGGCACCAGCAGCGGCTCGACCATGATCTCCGGCACCGTCCGCCGCGCCCGCTCCGGCGCCGGGACTCCGAACGCGTCCTTGACGTGGACGACGCCGACCACGCCGTACCCGTCCTCGCCGATCTCGTCGTCCTCGCGCAGGACGGGGAAGCGCGAGTGCCCGGTGTGCTCGGCGAGGCGCAGCAGTTCCGCCAGCGAGGTGCCCGCCCCGGCGAAGACCGTCCGCACCCGCGGGGTCATCACGTCGGACGCCCGCCGGTCGCCGAAGCGCAGCGACCTGCTCAGCAGGGCCGCGGTGGTGACGGGCAGGGTGCCGTGCTCGGCCGAGGACGCCACGATCGAGCTCAGCTCGTCCGACGACCGGCCGCTGCGCAGCTCGTCCTGGGGCTCCACACCCATCGCCCGCAGCAGGGCGTTCGCCGAACCGTTCAGGACGGTGATCAGCGGCCGGAACACCCGCGAGAACATGACCTGCGCCGGCGCGACCGCCCGGGCGACCCGCACCGGCTCGGAGATCGCCCAGTTCTTCGGGACGAGCTCACCGAAGACCATCTGCGTCACGGTGGCCACTACCAGCCCCAGCACGATCGCGGTGACCTCGCGCGGCGACGGAGGGATGTGGGCGACGTCCAGTAGCGGTTCGAGCAGCGTGGCGACGGCGGGCTCGGCGATGTAGCCCACGACCAGCGAGGTCACCGTGATGCCGAGCTGCGCGCCCGAGAGCTGGAACGACAGCGAGCGCACCGCCCGCAGGACGATTCCGGCGCGGCGGTCGCCCGTGTTCGCCGCCTCCTCGACCTGGTGCGGCTCGACGGCGACGAGCGCGAATTCGGCGGCGACGAAGAGCGCGTTACCGGCGATCAGCAGGACGGCCACGAGCAGGTAACCGGCGGCCTCGAGCATTCAGGTGACTCCTTCTGGTCGGCGCGGCCGCACTGGTGCCCGGCGTATCCGGTCCATGGTCCGGCTGGTCGGGCGGCCGCGCGCGGTACAACGCGGGTCCGCCTCGCCCCGGGTACGCCCTGCCCGCGCGACACGCCCAGAACACGGCCCGGGCACCGCCGGCTGGCGGACATGTCGGCTTCGGTGGGCGAAAATGCCGCCCGCTTGCGGGGGTTCGCCCCGGGGGTCACCGCCGGCGCGCGACTCGGTCACGCAGGGTGTTGTGATCAGCCGGGCAAAGTAGGCACACTGCTCGGTGTGGCCCGGGTTCTCGCTGTCGCCAACCAGAAGGGTGGCGTCGCCAAGACGACCTCGGTGGCCAGCCTCGGCGCCGCGCTGTGCGAGCTCGGCCGCCGCGTCCTGCTCGTCGACCTGGACCCGCAGGCCTGCCTGACGTTCTCCCTCGGGCTCGACCCGGACTCCCTCGAGCTGTCCGTCCACGACGTGCTGCTCGGACGGCTGCCCGCGGGCATCGTGATCCGGTCCACCCCTGACGGCAGCGACCTGCTGCCCGCCACCATCGAACTCGCCGGCTGCGAGGCCATCCTGCTCTCGCGCACCGGGCGCGAGCACGCGCTGCGGCTGGCCCTCGTCGAGATCGCCGCCGGGTACGACTTCGTGCTCGTCGACTGCCCGCCCTCGCTCGGCGTGCTGACCATCAACGGCCTGACCGCGGCGGACGAGGTCGTCATCCCGATGCAGTGCGAGACGCTCTCGCACCGCGGGGTCGGCCAGCTCCTCGACACCGTCGCGGACGTTCAGCGGCTGACGAACCCGCGGCTGCGGGTTCGCGGGGTCCTGCCCACGCTGTTCGACGGGCGCACGGCGCACAGCCGGGCCGTGGTCGTGGACGTCGCCTCCCGCTACGAGGTGAAGATCCTCGAGCCGCCGGTGGTGCGGTCGGTGCGGTTCGCCGAGGCGCCGGGCCTGGGGCGGTCGATTCTCACCACCGCCGGCCGTTCCAAGGGAGCGGAGGCGTACCGCACGCACGCCCGGGCGATCGCGGGCGTGCCGGTACCTCTCGCCGCTCCCGCCGCTTCTGCTGCCGTCGGGCCGGACGCCGCCGTCTCGGGCGCGGCGGTGTGAGCGCGGGCGCGTCTGCGGGCTTCGACCGGCTCCGCCACCGTGGGACGGCGAAAAGCGGCCTGCGCAGCGCCTCCGGACTGGCCGGGCCGGAGCCGGCGGGTGGCCGGCCGTCCGGGCCGGCGCCGGTCGGCGGCCCCGGCTCCTCCGGCCGGCCGACGACGGCGATCGGCCGGGACGCGCACGGCAAGCGGGCCCTTTACAGCGGGGTGCGCCCGCCCGGCCCGCGCGGCACGAGCCTCGCGGTCACCTGCTCCCGCTGCGGCCGGACGAGCACGATCGGCCTGCGGCGGGCGCTGTGGGTGCTGATGCCGAGTGTGCATCTCCCGCTGCCGCTAGGACACCCGTCGCTGCTGCGCTGCCCCGCCTGCGGGCGGCCGAGCTGGGTGCGGCTCACGCTGCGGTCCCACCCGTGACCAGCGCGCGGCACGCCGAAGCATGCCGCGCGGGCCCTGGCGGGCTGGCGGGTCAGGCCGACTCGGCCCGGGGAGTGTGGTCGGCGCCGGGACCGGCCGCGTCGTCGTCCATCGACTCCACGTCGGTGTCGCGCACGGTGCCCGTGCCGCGCCCCCGGCCGCCGCGCCTACGCCGCCGGCGTCGGGCGGGCTCGGCTGTCGGGTCGGTGGCGGTGTCCTCGTCGGACTCGCTCAGGACGGCGTCGCCGCGGGCCGTGTCGCCACTGATGGCGCGGACCGGCGCGACGGGTACGTCCACGGTGCCGGTGAGGCCGTCGTCGAGGCCGGCCTGGCCCTCGGCGGCCAGGCCGGCCCGGGTCCGCGCCGAGTGCGGCAGCGTGCCCTTCACCCCGGCCGGGATGGCCAGCAGTTCGAACAGGTGCTCCGAGGTGGAGTAGGTCTCCAGCGGCTCCTCGAACGGGAGCGCCAGCGCCCGGTTGACCAGCGTCCACCGGGGCAGGTCGTCCCAGTCGACGAAGGTGACCGCGACACCGCTGCCGCCGGCCCGGCCGGTACGGCCGATTCGGTGCAGGTAGGCGTGCTCGTCCTCGGGGCACTGATAGTTCACGACGTGGGTGACGCCGCCGACGTCGATGCCGCGCGCGGCGACATCGGTGGCGACGAGGACGTCCACCTTGCCGGCGCGGAACGCGCGCAGCGCCTGCTCACGCTGGCCCTGGCCGAGGTCGCCGTGCACCGGCGCCGCGGCGAAGCCACGGCGGGCCAGGTCCTCGGCGACCTTGTCGGCGGTGCGCCGGGTGCGGACGAACACCATCGCCAGCCCGCGGCTCTCCGCCTGCAGGACGCGCGCGAGCACCTCCATCTTGTCCAGCGCGTGCGCACGGAAGACGTGCTGCTGCGTGTTCGGGACGGTGCGGCCCTCGTCGGGCTGCTCCGCGCGGACGTGCACCGGACGGGTCATGAACCTGCGGGCGAGCGAGATGACGGGCCCGGGCATCGTCGCGGAGAACAGCATCGTGTGCCGCTGCTCCGGCAGGAACGCGAGGATGCGCTCGACGTCGGGCAGGAAGCCGAGGTCGAGCATCTCGTCTGCCTCGTCGAGCACGAGGGCGCGCACGCCCGCGAGGTCGAGCGCCTTCTGACGGGCGAGGTCGAGCAGGCGCCCGGGCGTGCCGACGACGATGTCGACGCCGGCGCGCAGCGCGCTGAGCTGGGGTTCGTAGGCGCGGCCGCCGTACACCGACAGCACGCGCAGCCCGCGGCCGAGGCCGGCGCGGGCGATGTCCGCGGTGACCTGCACGCACAGCTCACGGGTGGGGACGACGACGAGCGCCTGCGGGCGGCCGTCCGCGCCCTCGTCCGGCGCCGTGACGACCTGGACGATGGGGATGCCGAAGGCGAGGGTCTTGCCGGTACCCGTCCGCGCCTGCCCGATGATGTCGGTGCGCTCGAGGGCGAGGGGGAGGGTGAGCTCCTGGATGGCGAACGGCCGGATGATGCCGACCTCCGCCAGGGCGGCGACTGTCTCGGCCCGCACGCCGATCTCGGCGAAGGTGGGGGCCAGACGCGGGGTGTCGGCCAGACTCGGGGTCTCGGCCGGGCTCGCGGTGTCAGAGCCGTCGCTGATGGGTTCGTTGTCGGGCGTTTGTGTGCTTGTGACGGACAGCGGGACGCTCCTGGTCTGCTCTGAGCGGTGTCCTACGCTGAACCCGCTCGCGATGTGCCGCGCGGCGCCTGCGGCCCGGTGTCGGGGCGGCGCCAGTCGATCAGCGGCCTGATGGCTGGGTGGTGTGATGACCACCGGCTAGCCCCAGGATAACCCGTGTCTCGCCCCGAGCGGGTGTGATATTGCAACGTTCTCGCCCACAGCCTCCGCGAACGCTGACGTCCAAGGGGTTCGTCGAGGGGCTCACAGGTGCCGGCGCCGCCCGGCGCGGGCACCGGGCGGCGCCGTCGCGCGGGCCGGACTCCGGGCCGCCGCCGGAGCCGCTACCAGGGCGCTCGACGCTGTTGGGGTGCGGTTGCCGAGCCGTGGCACCAAGCGCCGGGCCGGGCTCGCGCCGCGGTGCGCGGGCCGCGGGGTGCCAGAATCGCGCTGTGGCGCAGACCTCGCAGACCCGGACCGGAACCCTTCCCGCTGATGTGAACGGGGCGATCGATGCGACCGATGTGACCGACGCAACTGAGGCGACCGGCGCGCCGGTCGCCGCGGACCCCGCGCTCGCCGTGCCCGGCACCGCCGACCCGGCGCTCGTCGACCTGCTCGGCCTGCTCGCGTACGGCGAGCTGACCGCCTTCGAGCGGATGGCGACGGACGCCCGTATGTCCCCCACGCTCGCGGACAAGATCGCGCTCGGCCGGATGGCCGCGGCCGAGTTCGCGCACTTCGAGGCCATCGAGCGCGAGCTGACCCGGCTCGGGGTCGACCTGGAGCAGGCCATGGGGCCGTTCGTGCCGGCGCTGACCGCGTTCCACAACCTGACCGCGCCGTCGGACTGGCTGGAGAGCCTGGTCAAGGCGTACGTGGGAGACAACATCGCGGCGGACTTCTACCGGGAGATCGCCGGCCGGCTCGCTCCGCAGGCGCGTGCCCTGGTGCTCAGCGTGCTCGCCGACACCGGCCACGCGGCGTTCGCCGTCGAGCGGGTGCGGGCCGCCATCGCGACCAACCCGGTGGTGGCGGGCCGGCTCGCGCTGTGGGCGCGCCGGCTGGTGGGGGAGGCGCTGACACAGGCCCAGCGGGTCGCGGTGGACCGGGACGCGCTGACCGGCCTGCTCGCCGGCGTCGGGGACCTGCAGGAGATCGCCGGCATCTTCAACCGCATCATGGCCGCGCACGGCCGGCGGATGTCGGCGCTCGGCCTCTCCGCCTAGGGGAGACCTGACCAACGCGGGAGCGGGGACCTGACCGGGCTGCCGGGATGGGGCCGCCCGGATGCGGACGCCGGCCGTCGAGGTGAGGTGTGACGGTGAGGGCACATCTCGCCTCGAGGGGCCGACGCCGCGCCGGTCTGCTGGTCTGTCAGGCGGTGCCGAAGCCGACCCGACGCGATTCGGACTCCGCGATCTCGACGTAGGCGAGCGCGTCGACGGGCACGACGACCCGACGCCCCTTCTCGTCCACGAGGGTGAGAAGTCCGGTCTTGCCGTCGACCGCCTCGCTGATCAGCGCGGCGACCGTGTCCGGTGACTGGGTGCTCTCCAGTACCAGCTCACGACCGACGTGCTTGATCCCGATCTTGACCTCCACTCGATAACCTCCGCGTGGTCGAGTTTCCAGGGGCACTTCTCCGCGACGGCCACCGCCGCCGACGGACGATCAGCGCCCACACTATGGCCTGCGGGCCGTCGTTCGGGTGCTGTGGAGCGCTGTTCGCTGCCGGCACACGTCCGCGCCGGCGGCCGGGTCAGGGCGCCTCGGTGGCGGGCTGCTGTGGGTAACCGGCGATGCCACGCCAGGCGAGCTCGACCAGCGACTCCACGGCACGTTCCTTCGACACCCGCCCCTCGCGCAGCAGCCACCAGCGCGCGCCCGACTCGGCCAGCCCGACCAGCCCCATCGCCAGCAGGTCGGCCTCCTCCTGGGGGAGCCCGGTGTCCGCGACGATGGTGGCGGCGATCGCGCGCACGCACTGCGCCGAGGTGTTCTCCACCCGCTGCCGGACGGCCGGCTCGCTGCGCAGGTCGGACTCCAGGACGAGCTGGTGCGCGCCGCTGGGGTCTGCGACGAAGTCGAAGTAGGCCCGGATCGAGCGTTCGATCCGGATGTGGTTGTCCGTGGTCGAGGCGAGCGCCGCGCGCACGGCCGAGACCAGCTTCTCGGAGTGCTCGTCGAGCAGCGCGAGATAGAGGTCGAGCTTGCCGGGGAAGTGCTGGTAGAGCACCGGCTTGCTCACCCCGGCCCGCTCGGCGATCTCGTCCATCGCGGCCGCGTGGTAGCCCTGGGCGACGAACACCTCGCGGGCGGCCCCAAGCAGCTGGAAGCGGCGCGCTGTGCGGGGGAGCCGAGGAGTTCGGCCCGGCCGCGACTGTGGCGCCGCGGGCTCGGCTGTCACCGGCGTACCTCCCCGTCGGTCACCGGCATCGTCGATCAGACGCTAGGTCGATCAGACGCTAGGTCGATCAGGCGCGAGCCGTCGGTGCGCGGCCGCGCAGACATGTGGCCAACAGTACCCGCGATGGTCGGCCGCCCCCCGGATGCCGGCTCCGACCGGGGCCTACCTGTATTCCTCCTCGTCGTCCTGGTCGACCACGATGCTCTGCTCGACCGCGTCGAACTCGTCGACCTCGCGGGCCTGGGTGCCCTGAGCGCCCTCGACGAGCCCCGCCTGCGTCGTCCCCGACGGGCGAAGCTCCCGGGACTGCTCGGCGGCGTCGGCGTCCGGGACGTCCAGCGGGGGGTCGGTCGGTGACCTCATCGGGTGTCTCCCTCGGCGTTGGTCGGTCTCTCGGGCTGGTCGGCGTCTTCCGGTGGTGCGTGTCACCGATACCCCCACCGACCGCGTCGATTCCCGTCGACGGGGCCGCAGGCGACGTTTCGTCCGCGTGGCTTCCCAGTGGGCTTCTGGTGGGTCACTATTGGGTTGAGTCGACGTGAGGGGTGAACATGCGTTCGATTTGGAAGGGTGTGATCTCTTTCGGTCTGGTGTCGATCCCGATCCGGCTCTACCCCGCGGCCCAGGAGCGTGACGTCTCGTTCCACCAGGTCAGGCGTTCGGACGGCGCTCGGGTCAGGTACCGGCGGGTCGCCGCGACCGACGGCGAGGAGGTCGCCTACGCCGACATCGCGAAAGGCTACGAGCTCCCCGACGGGGAGATGGTCGTCCTCACCGACGACGACTTCACGAACCTGCCGCTGACGACGTCCCGCTCGATCAACGTGCTGGGGTTCGTCCCCCTCGAGCAGGTCGATCCGATCTACTTCGCGAAGAGCTACTACCTCGAGCCGGACCGCACCGGCCTCAAGCCGTACGTCCTGCTGCGCGACGCGCTCGCCGGCTCGGGGCGGGTCGCACTGGTCAAGATCGCGCTGCGCCAGCGCGAGCAGCTCGCGACGCTGCGGGTCCGCGACGACGTCTTCGTCCTGGAAACAATGCTGTGGCCGGACGAGGTCCGCGAGCCCGAGTTCGACGTCCTCGACGAGCAGGTGGACGTCCGGCCGCAGGAGCTGGCGATGGCGAGCTCACTGATCGACACCCTCGCCGCCGACTTCGACCCCACGAAGTTCCGCGACGGGTACCGCGAGGCGCTCCAGGCCGTGATCGACGCCAAGATCGCCGGCCGGGACGTCGTCGCACCTCCCTCCGAGCAGCCCGGCGTCGACGCGGCCGGTGACCTGATGGCGGCGCTGCGAGCAAGCATCGAGGCGGCCCGGACCGGCCGTGACGGCCAGAGCTCCGGCTCCGCGCGGGCGGCCCCGGCCGAGGCTGGCTCCGCCCGGGCCGGGGCTGGCTCCGCCCGGGCCGGGGCCCGGAAGGGCCAGCCGAGCCGGAGCCGGAAGGAGAAGGCGGACACGGCGGCCGACGAGGTCGTCAGCTCCCGGCCCACCCGCCGCTCGGCCTGACCCCCGCGCGGGTGCCGGACGTCCCGGGCGGGGTGGGGAACACCCGGGCCCGGGGACGCGCTGCACCATGTGGAGCGCCCGTTGCGGCGGCCCGTCCGGAGATCGGTGGGCTGTCGGCGGTCGCGCGAACCGCCGATCACGGCTGCCGGACCGGGCGGCTGTGGCATCGTCGGGTGGTACGACAGAGAAGGCGAGGAGCAACGTGTCACTACCGCCCCTGGTCTCCCCCGCCGAGGGGCTGACCGTCGACGAGGTCCGCCGGTACTCGCGGCACCTGATCATTCCCGACGTCGCGATGGACGGGCAGAAGCGCCTGAAGAACGCGAGGGTCCTCGCCGTCGGTGCGGGTGGCCTGGGCTCGCCGACCCTGATGTACCTGGCCGCGGCCGGGGTGGGGACGCTGGGCATCGTCGAGTTCGACGTGGTGGACGAGTCGAACCTGCAGCGCCAGATCATCCACGGGCAGTCCGACGTCGGCCGGAGCAAGGCCGAGTCCGCCCGCGACTCCGTCCGGGAGATCAACCCGCTGGTCAACGTGGTGATCCACGAGACCCGGCTGGACACCTCCAACGTGATGGAGATCTTCGCCCAGTACGACCTGATCGTCGACGGCACCGACAACTTCGCGACCCGCTACCTGGTCAACGACGCCTGCGTGCTGCTCGGCAAGCCCTACGTGTGGGGTTCCATCTACCGGTTCGACGGTCAGGCGAGCGTCTTCTGGGCCGAGCACGGCCCGTGCTACCGGTGCCTCTACCCCGAGCCGCCTCCGCCGGGCATGGTCCCCTCGTGCGCCGAGGGCGGTGTCCTCGGTGTGCTCTGCGCCTCCATCGGGTCGATCCAGACCACGGAGGCCATCAAGGTGCTGACCGGGGTGGGCGACCCGCTCGTCGGCCGGCTGATGGTCTACGACGCCCTGGAGATGTCCTACCGGACGATCAAGGTGCGCAAGGACCCGGAGTGCCCGCTGTGCGGGAAGAACCCGTCGATCACCGAGCTCATCGACTACGAGGCGTTCTGCGGCGTGGTCTCCGAGGAGGCCCAGCTCGCGGCGGCCGGCTCCACGATCACCGCCGCCGAGCTGAGGACCATGCTGGACGGCGGCGAGCCGATCGAGCTGATCGACGTCCGTGAGCCCGCGGAGTGGGAGATCGTGCGGATCCCCGGCGCGCGCCTCATCCCGAAGGGGGAGCTGCCGGCGCACCTGGCCGAGCTGCCCCAGGACCGGCGGGTCGTCGTCTACTGCAAGAGCGGGGTGCGCTCAGCCGAGGCCCTCGCGACCCTCAAGGGCGCCGGCTTCGCCACCGCCGTCCACGTCCAGGGCGGCGTGACCGCCTGGGCCACCCAGGTGGACAAGACCCTCCCCGTCTACTGATCCGTCTCCCCAACCGTCAGCCCCCGCGTCTCCTGGGTGGGCGTGCGCCCGGAAGATCTGTGGCGGGTGAGTGCGTCGGCACAGCCGCACTCACCCGCCACGGTCGTGCCGGAGGCCTTGCGGACCATCGTGTCCTCGCCCTTTGATTCCGTCCTCGCCGTTTCGGGGGTCGATCTCGGCGGATTCCGCTCCCGAAGGGCGAGAAGGATGCCAAAGGGCGAGCAGGCAACCCCGCCGGATGGGGTGTTTGTCCGCTAGATGGCGATCTGGTGGTGCGGGTGGGAATCCGTGGTTCCGGGCTGAGAGGAATCTGGGCTGTGCGAGACCAGCCTCGGGGAGGCTGGCCGAGCACGGGGAAGGGCGAGCCCCGGAGAAAACGCGTTGGGGAGGTCGGTGGGCATGGCGCGGGCGACGGATGGGCCCGGCGGGCCTCGGCGGGGGCGGTCTCCCGACACCGTTTCGGCGGGTGTCGCGACGCGGATCCACATCGGGGGAAGGCCGAGCCCCCACGCGATGGCCGTCCTCGAGGCCGTCACCCGGATACCGGCCGGCAAGGTCATGACCTACGGTGACGTCGCCGAGTTCGTCGGCGCCGGCACCGGGCGCACCGTGGGCGCGGTGCTTTCACGGCACGGTCACGAGGACGACGTCCCGTGGCACCGGGTGATTCGCGCGTCCGGGGAGCCGAACCCCGCCGCGCCCGCCGAGGCACTGCGACGCCTGCGCGCGGACAGCACCCCGTTGCGGCCCGGCGGTGATCGGGTCGATCTCGCGGCAGCCCGCTGGGACGGCGTCACCCGCCCTGACCGGCCCTGATTCCGTGCCGGCCCTGATTCTGCGCCAGCCTGATCCTCGGCTGGCGCCGATCTCCACCAGCTGCTGGGCCTCCACCTGCGCTGATCCCCGGTCGACGCCGGGGTTCAGCCGGCGTTGGGGCCCGGGCCGGTACCGACTCCGGTCGGCTGGGGCCCGCCTGTGCGATCAGCGGGCGGTGAACCCTCCGTCAGCTGAGTAGACGCTGCCGGTCACCAGGGACGCGCGGTCGGAGAGCAGGAAGTGGACGACCTCGGCGACCTCGGCGGCGGTCCCCAGCCGGTTCATCGGCTGGAAGAAGCGCGCCCCGCGGTGTGAGCTGACCATCGTGGTGTCGATGAACCCGGGTGCCACCGCGTTGACCCGGATTCCGCGCGTCGCGTTGTCCAGCGCGGCCACCCTGGTGAGTCCGATCACGCCGTGCTTGGCGGCGACGTAGGCCGGTGTGCCCTGTAGGCCGACCGTGCCCAGCACGGAGGCCATGTTGACGATCGAGCCGCCGCCGGCCGCGAGCATCGCCGGGATCTCGGCGCGCATGCTGTAGAAGACGCCGGAGAGGTTGACCGCGAGAACCCGGTCCCAGTCGGCGAGGGAGATGTCCTCCAGCGGGGCCCGGTCGGTGGCGATGCCCGCGTTGTTGACCGCGAGGTCGAGCCGTCCACCGGCCTCGATCGCCGTGGCGACGGCCTGGGCGACCGACTCCGGGTCGGCGACGTCGACCGCCACCGCCAGTGCGGTGCCGCCGGCCGCCTCGATCTCGCCGGCGACCTCCTTGGCCGCGACGGTGTCCCGGTCGGCCAGGACGACGAAGGCGCCGGCCGCGGCCAGCCGGCGGGCACAGGCGGCGCCGATTCCCGAGCCGGATCCGGTCACGAAGGCGACCCGGCCGGCGTACTCGCCGCCGCCCGCGACGGCGTCGCCGGCCGTCCTGGCGAACGGGCCGGTCACCGTCGCGACGCTACCGTCATCGCCGGGGCCGTCCGCCGTGCCGGCTCGTGGGCGTGGTGCCGTGACCGCCCGCGCCGGGGCCGAGGCGTCGGCCTGTGGCCGTCGTGCCCGTCGTCCGGTGGATGCCCCCTGGGCCTCCGGCGCGGTCCGCGTGGAATGACCGGCCGGGACGTCGTCGTCCGTCATGCTCGGTGAAACTGCCACGTTCCGACGTCGACTCGCAGCTGTTTCGACACTTTTGGTGGTATTCGTACTCATCTTTGTGCTGCTCCAAAGGGTGCCGGTGTCGTCGCGCTGACAGCACTTCCGTGCCATCGGCGCCGACCTCGTCCGTGCTTTGGCGATCTTGTCAGAGTGTCGTGATGTGCTGTGCGGCGTGGTCACCGTGCCGACGCCTGCCCGCCCTGCCCGGCGGCCGTCGTTTCGCCTGGTGTCGCCCTTCGTCCCGGTGGCCGGACCCATCGTGTTGGACACGGCGCAGACCGACGTGGTGGGACACGCCGGTGGTCCGCTACTAGTCCTCGCCGGTCCGGGAACGGGAAAGACCACAACCCTGGTCGAGGCAGTCGCCCGGCGGATCGAGGCCGGGGCGGATCCGGCGTCCCTGCTGGTGCTCACGTTCAGTCGGCGGGCCGCCCGCCACCTGCGCGAACGGTTCGCCGTCCGGCTCGGGGCGGCCGCCGTCGGGCCGGCGGCGTGGACGTTCCACGCCTGGTGCCTCGGGCTGCTGCGCGCGTACGGCGCCGCCACCCCGCTCGGCGGCTTCCGCCTGCTGTCGGGCCCCGAGCAGGACGCCCGGCTGCGCGACCTCATCGAAGGCTCCCGCGAGCTGGGACGTCCGGTCTGGCCTGATCCACTCGCCGGCTGTCTGAACACCCGCGGCTTCGCAGAGGAGATCAGGATGCTGCTCACGCGGGCCCGGGAGATCGGCGTCGATCCGCCGGCGCTGGCGCGCATCGCCCGGCGGGTGGGCCGCTCCGACTGGGCGGCCGTCGCCGAGTTCTACGGCGACTACCTCGACGCGCTCGGCGCGGAGGGAGCCCTCGACTACGCCGACCTGGTGCACGCCGCGGCGAACCTCGCCGCCGAGCCGGACGTCCTCGCCCAGCTGCGGCAGCGGTACCGGGCGGTGTTCGTCGACGAGTACCAGGACACCGACCCGGCGCAGGAGCGGCTGCTGACCGCCGTCGCCGGCGGCGGGGGGGACCTGGTCGTCTTCGGTGACCCGGACCAGTCGATCTACGCCTTCCGCGGGGCGGAGGTCCGGGGCCTGCTCGACTTCCCGAACCGGTTCCCCCGCGCCGACGGCTCGCCGGCGCCCGTCGCCGCGCTGCGGCGGTGCCGTCGGATGGCCCCGGCGCCGCTGGCCGCCTCCCGCCGCGTCGCGGCGTCGCTTCCCTCGGCGGGCCTGCCGGTCCGCCACGTCCGCGCGCACCGTGATCTTGTCTCCGTGGGGGCCGTCGGGCCGGGCCAGGTCGCGGCCCGCACCTATCCGACGGCCGGCGCCGAGGCGGAGGCGATCGCCGAGCTGCTGCGCCGCGAGCATCTCGAGAACGGCGTCGACTGGGACGACATGGCCGTCCTGGTCCGCTCCACCGCGCCGCTCGGGCTGCTGCGCCGGGTGCTGACGGCGGCGGGCGTCCCGGTGAGCGTGGCGGGTGGGGAGCTCCCGCCGGCGCGGGAGCCGGCGGCGGCGCTGCTCCTCACGGCCCTGCGCTGCGCGGACGACCCGGCGGTCCAGCTGACGCCGGAGACGGCGCGTGCGCTGCTGACCTCCCCGCTGGGCGGCGCGGACCCGGCCGGCCTGCGCGCCCTCGGCCGCGAGCTGCGCGCCCACGACGCCGCCGCCCGCGCCGCTGCCCGGAGCACCACTGCCAGAAACAGCACTGCCCGCGACAGCACTGCCCGCGACAGCACTGCCCGCGACAGCACTGCCCACGACGCCGTCGGCCCGATCGCCCTGCCGGAGCCGCGCTCGGCACCGGAGGCGGACGGGTCGGTGCTCGGTCTGCCCGCGTCCTCGGCCGAGCTGCTGCGCGAGGCGGTCGCCGATCCGGAGCGGGTTCTGCTCGCCGTCCCGGACGAGCTCGCCGCGCCCGCGCGCCGGCTCGGGCGGTTGCTGCGAACCGTGCGCGCCGAGCTGCGGCGGGGGGCGGCCCCGGAGGACGCGCTGTGGACACTGTGGACGGCCAGCGAGTGGGGCCCCAGGCTGGAGCGGGCGTCCGCGGTCGGCGGGCCGGCCGGGCGGTCGGCCGACCGTGACCTCGACGCCGTCGTCGCGCTGTTCGACGCCGTCGGGCGTCTCGGTGAGCGGCGCGGGCCGGGCTTCGGGGTGAGCTCCGTCGTCGAGGAGCTGACCCGCCAGCAGATCGCGCCGGAGACGGCGCAGGCCCGGGCCGGTCGCCCGGCCACCGTCCGGCTGCTCACCGCGCACCGCTCCAAGGGGCTGGAATGGGAGGTCGTGGTCGTCTGCGGCGTGCAGGACGGCGTCTGGCCGGACCTGCGCCAGCGGCACACCCTGCTCGGGGCCGAGCAGCTCGACTCGCCGCGCAACGGCGGCGTCCGCCCGCCGCGGACCAGGGAGGAGCTGCTCGCCGACGAGCGTCGCCTGTTCTATGTGGCGCTCACCCGGGCGCGCCGCCGCCTGGTGGTGACCGCGGTGGACGGCGCCGACGACGACGGGGAGCAGCCCAGTCGGTTCCTGGCCGAGCTCGGGGTGCAGGTGGAGAGCGTCCGGGCCCGCCCGCCGCGTCCACTCACCCTGGTCGGCCTGGTCGCCGCGCTGCGGCGGCTGACAGTCGACCCGGAGGCGTCGGCGGCGATGCGGGAAGCCGCGGGGGTCCGGCTCGCGGCCCTGGCCGCCGCCTCCGACGAGACCGGCCGGGTGCTGGTCCCCGCCGCCCATCCGGACCGCTGGTGGGGCCTGCTGGACGTGACGAGCTCGGACGTCCCGGTCGTCGCGCCCGACGCGCCGATCCGGCTCTCGGGGTCCTCGCTGTCGGGCCTGAGCTCCTGCGGGCTGCGCTGGTTCCTGGAGCACGAGGCGAACGCGGCCGAGCCGGCGTCGCCCGCGCAGGGCTTCGGCAAGGTCGTGCACGCGCTGGCCGACGAGGTGACGACGGGCCGGACGCAGGCGCGGCTCGAGGCCCTCGACGCGCGGCTCGACCTGGTCTGGCGGCATCTGGAGTTCGACTCGCGGTGGCGCTCCGAGCAGGAACGCGCGGCGGCGCGGGAGGCGCTCGGCCGGTTCCTCGAGTGGCACGCCGCGCAGCGCGGCCGCGAGGTCGTCGCGTCCGAGGTGCGTTTCTCCTGCGACATCGAGGTGGCGGGCCGGGTCGTGCGGCTGCGCGGCTTCATCGACCGGGTCGAGCTCGACGACGCCGGCGGGGTGCACGTCGTCGACTTCAAGACCGGCCGGACGCCGCCGAGCCGGCGTGACCTGGCGACCCACGCACAGCTGGGCAGCTACCAGCTCGCCGTCCGCGAGGGCGCCCTCGACCCGGTACTGGACGAGGCCGCCCGCCGCCGCGATCCGACCGCGCCCGGCGATCCGACCGCGCCCGGCGAGGTGCCCGGGGCTGGGGACCCGTCCTGGGTCGGGGAGCCGTCCACCGGCGGGGCGCCGTCCACCGCCGGTGAGCGGCCGGCGGCGGTGCCCGGCGGGGCGGAGCTGGTGCAGCTCCGGCGGGACGCGGGCGGCGACAACACCGGCCCGCGCCTGCCGGCGGAGGAACCGGGGCCGCCCGAGGTGCAGCGTCAGGACGCGCTTCCCGGCGGCCGGGCGTGGATCGACGACATGGTCGAGAACGCGGTGCGGACCGTGACGACCGAGTCCTTCCGGCCCACCCCCGGCGAGGGGTGCACCATGTGTTCGTTCCGTCGGTGCTGCCCGGGGCGGCCGGAGGGGGAGCAGGTGATCGATTGACCGGCGCGGCGGGGGCCGCCGAGCAGGTGCTTCCCGGTCTCGACCCGGAGCCGGCAGGCGCGGGCGGTGCCATGACCGGCCCGGTGCCGGAACCGGAGTACCTGCGGGAGCTGCTCGGCGTCCCGTACACCGACGAACAGCTGGCCGCGGCCACCGCGCCGCTGGAGCCGGCTGTCGTCATCGCCGGCGCCGGGTCGGGCAAGACGTCCGTGATGGCCGCCCGTGTGGTCTGGTTGGTGGCCACCCGTCAGGTCGAGCCGGGGCGGGTGCTGGGCCTGACGTTCACGAACAAGGCCGCCGCCGAGCTGGCCGGCCGGGTGCGGACGGCGTTGCGCCGCGCCCGCGAGAACGTCCCCGGCCAGCCGGCCGCGGACGACGCCGACGAGCCGACGATCGGCACCTACCACGCCTACGCCGGGCGTCTCGTCAGCGAGCACGCGCTGCGGCTCGGCCTCGAGCCCGACACCCGGATGCTCGTCGCGGCCGCGCGCTACCAGCTCGCGGCCCGCGTCGCCCGCGCCCACCGCGGCCGCGTCGAGGCGCTGACGAAGTCGATGCCCGCGCTCGTCGCCGACCTCGTCGCGCTCGACGGGGAGATGAGCGAGCACCTCGTCTCCGCCGACGACCTGATGGCCTTCGACGCGGACCTGTTCGACCGGGCGATGGCGGCCCTGGCGAGCGCGGCGCTGCGACCGGGCACGAAGGGCCTGCGCAAGGAGCTGCGCCGGATGGCGGCCACGGCCCGGGGGCGGCGTGAGCTCGCCGGCCTCGTCGCCGACTACCGGGCGGCCCGGCGCGGCCGGGACGTCCTCGACTTCGGCGACCAGGTCACCTTCGCCGCCCGGCTGGCCCGCTACTCCCCGGAGGTCGGCGCCGCCGAGCGGACACGGTTCGGCGTGGTGCTCCTCGACGAGTACCAGGACACCTCCGTCGCCCAGCGCACGATGCTGGCCGGGCTGTTCGGCGGCGGCCATCCGGTGACCGCCGTCGGTGACCCCTGCCAGGCGATCTACGGGTGGCGGGGCGCGTCGGTGGCCAACCTGGACAACTTCCCCGATCACTTCCCGCACGCGGACGGCACCCCGTCCGCGCGGTACCTGCTGTCGGTGAACCAGCGCAGCGGCGGCCGGCTGCTGACGCTGGCCAACGCGGTGGCGGCCCCGCTGCGGGCCCGCCACCACGTCGTCGAGCTGCGTCCCCGGGCAGACGTCGTCGCCGCCGGGCGGACCCTGGTGGCGCTGCACGAGAGCTGGGCGCAGGAGGTCACCTGGGTCGCCGCCCGGCTGGCCGAGCTGGTCGCGGCGGGGGAGCGGCCCGGGAACATGGCCGTGCTCGTGCGGGCCCGCTCGGACGTCCGCGCGCTGCACACGGCGCTGACGGCCGCCGGGCTGCCGGTCGAGGTGGTGGGCCTCGCCGGCCTGCTGGACCTGCCCGAGGTCGCCGACGTCGTCGCCGTGCTGGAGGTGCTGGACTCGCCGGTCGCCAACGCGGCGCTCGTCCGGCTGCTCACCGGGCCGCGGGTCCGCCTCGGCCCGCGCGACCTGGCCGCGCTGGGCCGCCGCGCGCGGGCGCTGCTGCGCACCACCGGCACGACCGCACCCACGGCCGCCGGCGGGAGCGCGCTGGCGGAGGCCGTCGCCGGGGTCGACCCGTGCGACGTCGTCGCCCTCGCCGACGCCCTCACCGACCCCGGCGAGGAGATCTCGGCCCAGGGACGGGAGCGGGCCGCCCGGCTCGGCGCGGAGCTGGCGGCGCTGCGCGCGCACGTCGGCGACGGGCTGCTCGACCTGCTCCACCGGGTGATCTCCACGATCGGGCTGGACGTCGAGCTCGCCGCCAGCCCGCGTGCCGTGGCGGCGCGCCGCCGGGAGAACCTGGCCTCCTTCCTCGACGCGGCGGCCGACTTCGACGACCCCGACGGGCCGAACTCGCTGACGTCCTTCCTCGGCTTCCTACGGGCGGCCCGCGAGCACGAACGCGGGCTGGACATCACCGGGCCGTCCGGCGCGGACGCCGTCGCGCTGATGACCATGCACCGGGCGAAGGGCCTCGAATGGGAGGTCGTGGCCGTGCCCAACCTGAGTCGTGGGGTCTTTCCCGACCTGACGGTGCGGGACAGGTGGCCGACCACGACCGGGGTGCTGCCGACCCCGCTGCGCGGCGACGCGGCCGAGCTGCCGTCCTACGAGCTCGACGACTCGAAGGCGGCCCTGGAGGCCTACACCGAGGACTGCCGGGAGTACCAGGAGCGCGAGGAGCGGCGGCTGGCCTACGTCGCGTTCACCCGGGCGAAGTCGGTGCTGCTCGGCAGCGGCCACTGGTGGGGGCCGACCCAGCGCACCAGGCGTGGCCCCTCGGTGTTCCTCACCGAGCTGCACGACCACGCGGCCGAGGGGAACGGGCGGGTGGACGTGTGGACCTCCGAACCGGAGCGGGGCGGCAACCCCGCGCTGGCCGTCCCGGTGGAGTTCGCGTGGCCGGCGCCCTACGAGCCGGTGGCGTTCGCCCGCCGGCGGGAGGCGGCGGCGGGCGTCGCCGAGGCCCTGGCGATGATCCGCTCCGGCCAGGCCCCGTTGGTCGACGAGCCGGGCGGGATGACCGCCCGCGAGCGGGCCCTGCTCGCCGAGCTCGACCGCGAAGCCGCGCTGCTGCTCGCCGAGGAGCGCGTGGCCCGGGCCCCGTTCCGGGACGTCCCGATCCCGGCGAGCCTGACCGCCTCCGAGATCGTGCGGATGCGGGCCGACCCGGTCGAGTTCGCCCGCGACCTGGCCCGGCCGGTGCCGCGCCGGCCGGTGCCGCAGGCCCGGCGGGGAACCCGCTTCCACGCCTGGGTGGAGGAGATGTTCGACCAGCGGCCACTCATCGACGTCGAGGACCTCGCCGACGCCGCAGATGCCGCCGTCCTCACGGACGACCGCGACCTCTCCGGCCTGCAGGCGGCCTTCCTGGCCAGCCCGTACGGCGCCCGCCGCCCGTTCGCCCTGGAGGCGCCGTTCGAGGTGATGATCGGCGGGCGCGCGGTGCGGGGGCGCATCGACGCCGTCTACGAGCTCGGCGGTGGGCGCTGGGAGGTCGTCGACTGGAAGACCGGCTCGGAGGCCGCCGATCCCGTCCAGCTCGCGGTCTACCGGGTCGCCTGGGCGCGGGTCCGCGGCGTGGCCGTGGCGGACGTCGACGCGGCCTACTTCTACGTCGCGTCCGGGCGAGTCGTGCGCCCGCCGCTGCTCGGCGAGGACGAGATCACCGCCCTGCTCTCGGGCCGTGCCTGGTCCACCGGCAACACCTCCGACGGCACCTCCGACAGCACCGCCTAGGACGCGGCGGGGGGCCGCTGCGTGGCGCCGCGGCGTAGGCCGTCGAGAAGGACGGCGACGACGCGCTGGTTGTGCTCGGGCCCTCGCCCGGGTACAGGCTGGCACAGCGCAGTGAGGGCGTGCAGGAGATCCTCGGCGCTGATGTCATCGCGAACCGCGCCGTCGGCCACCGCTGCGGCGAGCAGTGCCGTGAGGGTGGGGCCGAGCCGCTGCAGGAAGTAGCCGGGCAGCCCCTGGAACGCCGGATCGCCCGAGTGCAGCGCTGAGGCGAGTCCGCGTTTGGTCGCGAGCAGTTCGGTGAACCGGTCGATCCATCTGATGAGCGCTTCCGCCGGTTCGTGCCTGGCGCTCAGGGTCGGGCCCGCGTCGGCGACGGCGTCGATTCCGTTTTCCACCACGGCTTTGACCAGATCAGAGCGCTGCGGGAAGTGCCGGTACAGCGTGCCGACTCCTACGCCGGCCAGGTCGGTGATCTCCTTCGCCGGTGCGTCCACGCCGGAGGTGGCAAAGACGGTCCTCGCGGCCTCGACCAACGCATCGACGTTGCGTCGCGCGTCGGCGCGCCGACGCGGCGCCGGTTCGCCACCGCCCGGCTTCGCGGAGCCGGGCGGTGAGACCCCGGCCTGCGTCCCGTTCCGAGACACCACGTCACCTCCGTCTGATCACTCCGCTTGCATAAGCGGAAAAGCTTTCCGTATAGTTCCGGAAAGGCATTCCGCTTACCGCAGCCTACGGCAGCCACCCGGTGCCGACCATCACAGGGAGAGAACCCATGCAGTACCGCACCCTCGGTCGGACCGGCATCCAGGTCAGCCCCTACGCGCTGGGCACCCTGATGTTCGCCACGGTCATGGGCAACGCCCCCGAGGACTCGGCCCGCATCATCCACAAGGCGCTGGATGCCGGCATCAACTTCGTCGACACCGCCGACGCCTACGGCGACTCCGAGGACATCGTCGGCAAGGCCCTGGAAGGGCGCCGCGACGACGTCGTGCTCGCCACCAAGTTCAGCCGCCCGATCGGGCAGGACCCCAACCAGCAGGGCGCCTCACGGCGCTGGATCGTCGCCGCCGTGGAGAACTCGCTGCGCCGCCTGCGGACCGACCACATCGATCTCTACCAGCTTCACCGCCCCGATCCCCACACCGACCTCGAGGAGACCCTCTCCGCGCTGACCGACCTGATCCACAGCGGCAAGGTCCGCGCGATCGGCGCGTCGCAGACCCCCGTCTCCGACATCGTCGAGGCCCGGTGGGTCGCCGAGCGGCGCGGCCTCGCGCGATTCCACACCGAGCAGCCGGCCTACTCCATCCTCAACCGCGGCATCGAACGCGAGATCCTGCCCACCACCCAACGCTTGGGCCTGGGCACCCTGGTCTGGGGCCCACTCGGCCAGGGAATGCTCACCGGCCGCGTCCGCCGGGACCAGCACAACGGCCTACTGCGCGCCGGCCTGGTCCAGCATCTCAACGACGAGCATCGGCTCGACGTGGTCGAAAAGCTCATCCCCCTCGCCGCCGAGGCGGGACTGCCCATGCCCCACCTCGCGATGGCGTTCGCCATCGCCCACCCCGGCGTCACCAGCGCACTGATCGGCGTCCGCACCATGGATCACCTCGACAGCCTGCTCGCCGGGCTGGACGTCGCCCTCACCGACGACATCCTCGACCGCATCGACGAGATCGTCCCGCCCGGCACCGACATCGGCACCCTCGACCAGGCCTACCAACCCGCAGCCCTGGCGGACCCGGGCCTGCGTCGCCGTCCCCTGGCCGCGCGCGCCGCGGCCTGACCCCCGCTCCGGCCTGGCCCGGCCCGCGCGGCTATCGGCGGATGTCGGTGAGGAGCGCGAGGTGGTCGGAGATCTGGGTCCGGCGGGCCTCGCTGGCGGCGACGGTGCCCACCGCGCCGCGGGCGAGCACGTGGTCGAGCTGCACCCGGGGGGCGTGCGCGGGGTAGGTGCGGTGGGCGGCCAGCCGGCGCCATCCGGTGAGGGCGGTCGGCAGCCGGCCCGGCAGGTTCAGGTCGCCGAGCAGCACGACCGGCCCGTCGACGCCGCGCAGCCTCCGCACCAGCCGGAGAAGCTGGAAGGCGTTCCACCCCGGGGCGAAGGACAGGTGGGTGGTCACCACCGTCAGTGGTCCGCTGGTGGTCTCGACGACGGCGGCGAGCGCGACCCGCGGTTCGTCGTCGAGCAGGATGAGCCGGGCCCGGCGGTTCGCCCCCGGGGCGAGGATCGGGGAGCGCACCGGGGCGCGGCCGAGCGGAACCACCCACCACCGGTGCACCGGCAACCTGCTGACCAGCGCGATTCCGTAGGCGGGCTCGTCGCCGCGGCGCTCGCCCTCCGCCGGGCGCCAGTGGTGCCCGGGGGTGCCGTACACGGTGGGGGCGAAGCGCCATCCGGTGTCGGGGGCGCCGAGCGCCGTCGCGGCGGCGGCTGCGAGGTCCCCGCCGCCCGAGCGGGGCTGTGCCAGGTCGACCTCCTGCAGGCCGAGGACGTCGCAGTCGAGGTCGGCGACGGCCGCGGCGAAGCGGTCCACCTCGACCCGTCCGTCGGCGAGAGACAGGCCGTGCATCACGTTGAACGAGCCCACCCGCACAGTACGGACGGTAGCGTGAACCGCCCGTCAGCCGGCCCGAACCGGCTTTCCCGTGCCCGCCGGGCCCTGCCGCGCCACCGTCGGGACGTCCTGCCTCGCGGCCGCGGGGACGCCCTGGCGTGGCATTGACGGCGGCCCCGGCCGGGGCGCCGCTGTCGGGTCGCCCGGGCGCTGGCCGGTCAGGGCGCGCAGGACGAGCTCAAGCTCGAAGCGGGTGTCGGGGTCGTCCAGCGCGTCGCCGTACAGCTCGCGCAGCTGGCTGACCCGGTAGCGGACGGTCTGCGGGTGGATGTGCAGCCGCTCGGCCACCAGCCGGCGCTGCCCGTGCAGGGCGAGCCAGTAGAGCAGGGTCTCGGCCAGCCTGGCCCGGGTGCGTTCGGGCAGCCCGGCGAGCGGGGCGACCCGGCGGCGGGTGAGGTCGTCGAGCAGCCCCGGGTCGCGGGCCAGCAGCAGGGCGGTCAGGTGGTCGTCGGTGAACAGCGGGTCCTGCCCGGCCGTGGTGGGCAGCCGACCGGCCAGCCGGGCGGTTCGGGCGAGTCCGGCGCGCTCCACGCTGCCTGTCACCTCCTGCCAGGGGACGGTCGGGCCCACCACCGCCCCCGTGCCGTCGAGGCGGTCGGCCAGCCAGCCGCGCCGGGCCGGCTCGTCGGCGTCCCCGACGAACAGCCAGAAGTCGACGCCGTGGCCGGTGCGCGGGCAGCCGGTGGGCAGCCGCGGGGGGAGCTGCCCGTCGGGCCCGGTCGGCACCAGGACGGCCGCCATCCGGTCGGGCAGCCGGAACGCCCCCGCGGCGGCGGCCTGCTCGATGGTGACGGTGTCGGCGCCGGAGAGCAGCAGCTCGCCGAGCCGGTCCCACAGCCGTTCCCGCTGGCCGGCGACCTCGAACTGGGCCAGCGCGTAGCCCTCCGCGGAGGCGGCCGAGATCCCGTCGATGTAGGCGAACATCATCTCGGCGAGCGACACGAGGCCGGCGGCGTCCAGGCCGGCGTGGCGCGCGGCCTCACCGAGCCGGCGCCAGGAGATCCGCGCACCCACCCGGTAGGCGCTGAGCAGGTTGTCCAGGGAGCGGCCGGCCCGCACCTCACCGCGCCCGAGCCGCACGTAGACGTCGCGCCCGGCCGCCAGGTCGGGGGCCGCGTCCGGGCCCGCCTCGACGATGGCGAGGAAACGGGCCAGCGCCTCGTCCACGCCGCGCCGTACGCCCTGCCCGAACGTCCCCTCGAGTGGGCGGGCGTAGGCGGGCACCTCACCCGCGATGGCGGCGATGATCTCGTCACCAAGTTCGCGCAGCTCACCGGCGAGGCAGCCGCCCAGCCCGGGCGGAAATTGTCCCACCGGGACAGTCTGCGCCCACGGCCCGTCGGTGGGGGTGCCGGCTGGCCCGGGGAGCACAATCGGTGCCGTGGACACGCCTACCGGCATCGTCAGCGTGCTGCTCACCGGTGCCGTGGTCGGCCTGCTGGGTCGGGCGGTCGTCCCGGCGCGGCGCAGGGCGCCGATCGGTTGTCTCATGACGGTTCTGATCGGTCTGCTGGGCGCGGCGCTCGGTCTCGTCGTTGCCACCAGTGTCGACGGCGGCTGGTTGTTGACACTGTTGTTGCAGGTGGCGGTGGCCGCGGTGCTCGTCTTTCTGGTCTCGGCCGCGGGCAGTGGTGGGCGCCGTCATCCCTGACGGTGCTCGGGTTGCCCTTTCGTAGTCCTCTGGTCCGCGTGGGGGGACCTGGCGGGGCGACGGAGCCCGCCGAAGGTCGCCGGCCGGACGGCGAGGGCAGTAGCGTGGCGATGTGTCCTCACGCCCAGCCGCCGGCCCGCCCGCGTCCAGCGCGGTGAGGGCCACCGTGGCGGCCCCCTCGTACCCGGTTCAGCGAGTGACGCTCGACAACGGCCTGCGGGTGCTGCTCGCCCCGGACCGGACGGCCCCGGTGGTGGCTGTCGCCGTCCATTACGACGTGGGCTTCCGCTCGGAGCCGGAGGGGCGGACGGGTTTCGCCCACCTGTTCGAGCACCTGATGTTCCAGGGCAGCGAGAACGTGGGCAAGGCGGAGCACCCGAAGTACGTGCAGGCCGCCGGCGGCATCTTCAACGGGTCGACACACCCCGACCACACGGACTACTTCGAGCTGCTGCCCTCCGGCGCGCTGGAACTGGCGCTGTTCCTCGAGGCCGACCGGATGCGCGCGCCGAGGATCACCCGGGAGAACCTGGACAACCAGATCGCGGTGGTGCAGGAGGAGATCCGGGTCAACGTGCTGAACCGGCCGTACGGCGGGTTCCCGTGGATCACCCTCCCGCCGGTCGCCTTCGACACCTTCCCGAACGCCCACAACGGCTACGGTGACTTCTCCGAGCTCGAGGCGGCCAGCCTCGACGACGCCGCTGACTTCTTCGACAAGTTCTACGCGCCGGGCAACGCCGTGCTGACCGTCGCCGGCGAGTTCGACCCCGACGCGACGCTCGAGCTCGTCCAGCGGTACTTCGGCGCCATCCCGGCCCGCCCGGTGCCGGCGCGGCGCAGTTTCGCCGAGCCGGTGCGCGCCGAGGAGCGCCGGGAGGCGCTCACCGACAAGCTGGCCCCGCGCCCCGCGCTCGCCGTCGGCTACCGGGTGCCCGACCCCGACACCGACCTGCCGGCGTTCCTCGCCACCTACCTGCTGACGGACGTCCTCACCACCGGCGACGCGAGCCGGCTGGAGCGGCGCCTCGTCCAGAAGGACCGCTCGGTCACCGCGGTCAGCAGCTACGTCGGCACCTTCGGGGACCCGTTCGACCAGCGTGACCCGCTGCTGCTGACGCTGGAGGCCCGGCACGCCGGGGACTCGACCGCCGACACGGTGCTCGCGGCCGTCGACGAGGAGCTCGACCGGCTGGCCGGTGACGGCCTGGAGCCCGGCGAGCTCGAGCGGGTGCAGGCCCAGGTGGCCTCGGCGATCCTGCGCGAGTCCGACGACGCGCTCGGCCGGGCGCTGGCGATGGCGACGTTCGAGCTGCACCGCGGCCGTCCCGAGCTGCTCAACGAGCTGCCCGGGCTGCTGTCCGAGGTGACCGCCGACGCGGTCGCCGCGGCCGCGGGCGCGCTGCGTACCCAGGGCCGGTCCGTGCTGGAGCTGCGGGCGGGAGCCGCCTGATGACGCACGCCGGGCCGGTGAGCGAGATGATCCGCGGTGGCATCCCCCGTCCGGGGGACGAGGAGGCATGGTGACGACGACCGCTGCGGCCACGGCCGGGATCTCCGCGCCCACCGAGGCCGGGTCGAAGATCCCGGCGGTGATCCCGACCGTTCCGCGTGAGCTGCCGGCCGTCGTGCGGCGCACACTGCCCAACGGCCTGCGCGTGGACGTCGTCGCCCGCTCCAGCGTCCCGCTGGTCGAGCTGCGGCTGCGCATCCCGTTCGCCGGGTCCGGGCTGGTCCACCTGGCCGAGGCCGAGCTGCTGGCGGAGACCATCCTCACCGGCTCGAGCCGGTACGACCGGGTCGGCCTGGCCACCGCCGTGCAGGCCCTGGGCGGGTCGCTGCGGACCGGTGTCGACGCCGACCGGCTGGCGATCGTAAGCTCCGCGCTCGCGACCAGCCTCGAGCCGCTGCTCGCGCTGATCGCCGACGTTCTGACCACCGCGAGCTACCCCGACAGCGAGTTCGGCGGTGAGCGCGACCGGATCGTCGAGGAGACGACGATCGCGCTCAGCCAGCCGGCGGTGATCGCCCGTGAGGCGCTGGTGCGCCGGATGTTCGGCGACCACCCCTACGGCAGCGCCATCACCCCGCCGTCGGTGCTCTCCGAGGTCGGGGCCGAGCGGGTGCGGTCGCTGCACGGCGCCCGGGTCTGCCCGGACGGCGCCATCCTCACCCTGGTCGGCGACGTCGACCCCGAGCGCGCGCTGGACGCCGTCGAGGCCGCGCTCGGGTCGTGGACGGGCACCGCCGCCCCGGGCCACCCGCCCGCGCCCGTGCCCACCGCCGGCCCGATCCTGATCGTCGACCGCCCGGGCGCGGTGCAGACGAACATCAGGATGGGCGGCCGCGCGCTGAACCGCTCCGCGCCGGCCCATCCCGCGCTCCGGCTCGCGAGCACGATCTTCGGCGGCTACTTCAGCTCGCGGCTCGTCTCCAACATCCGCGAGGACAAGGGGTACACGTACTCCCCGCGCAGCTCGGTCGACCACCACCAGGCCGGCTCCCGCCTCACCGTCGCCGCGGACGTCTCCACCGAAGTGACCGGCCCGGCGCTGCTCGAGATCCTCTACGAGCTCGGCCGGATGGCCGTCCTGCCGCCGGAGGCCGAGGAGCTCGAGGCCGCGCGCCAGTACCTGATCGGCACGCTGGCGCTGTCGAGCGCGACCGCGGCCGGTCTCGCCGGCACCCTGTCCGGGCTGTCCGGCGCCGGGGTCGGCGTCGAGTACCTGCGCGACCATCCGCGCGCGCTCGCGACCGTCACCGCGGCGGACGTCCAGGCGGTCTCCGCGCAGCTGCTGGCTCCGTCGGGGCTGGTGACCGTGCTGGTGGGGGACGCCTCGAAGATCACCGAGTCGGTGCGGGCACTCGGAGCCGTCGAGTCCGCCTGAGTGACGGTGCTCCCCAGCGGACGGCGCTCACCGGTGGGCATGACGGGATCGTGGCCGGGCGCCTTCGGGGCGGTGCCGGTCAGGTCAGCGGTGGCGGTGGGCTCAGCGGCGGTCGGGTCAGCGGTGGCGGTGGGCTCAGCGGCGGCTCGGCGCGGCGCGCGGCGGTGTCGGGCGCGGCTGGCCGCCCCCGGAACCGCTCGCGGGCCCGCCCGTCGTGCCCGGCCCGCCGCCGCGGCCGCCGAGCTCCCCGGGCAGGGTGACCCGCGGGTCGCCTACCGACTCCACCACCTGGCGGGCGAGGTCGTGTACCCGCCGGCCCATCCCGCGGGCGGTGCGGCGCAGCCGCTCGAAGGCGTCCCGGGGCTTGATGTGGTTGCGCTCGGCGAGCACGCCGATCGCCTGCTCGACGATCACCCTGGACGCCAGCGCGTGCTCGAGCTGGATCACCGACAACCTCAGTTGCTCGGTCTCGTTGAGGTCGCGATCGGCGCGCCGGGGCCGCCCGGGCGGGCTGAGGTCCTCGGCGAGCAGGTCGGCCAGGACCATCGCGGAGATCAGATCGCCGACCGGGCGGATCTCGGCGCCGGGCCCCTCGACGATCCAGCCGGTGGGCGCGCGGCGCAGCCGCATGTCGGAGGCCCCGGGAGCGGGCGTGCCGGCGGCGGCTCCCGTCTCGCCGGGCCCCCGTGCGGTGCCTGGTCGGGGCGGCCCTGACCGGGGCGGTCCGGGCCGCGGCCCGCCGGGCCGACCCGGCGGGCCGGGCCTGATCGCGCGGGCGACGGCCTCCGGGGTGGGTATCCGGCCGGGGCCCCCGGCCGGCGAGGGCGGTTGTGATCCGCGCGGTGCTCTCTCCGATCCGGGAGCCTCCGCGGTCCGCGCGCGCGGCGAACTCGCCGCCTCCTCACCCGGCCCGCCGGCACCGGCCGCTCCGGCTGTCCCGGATGGCGTGCTGCCCGGTGGCGGTGGCGCGCTGGATGGCGCGGCGTTGGCTGGGGTGCCAGGTGGGGCCGCACCGGGCGCGGCCGCAGCGGGCGCGGCATCACCACCCGTCTCGCCGGCGGCACCGTTCTCGGTGCCCCGGGAGCCCGTTCCGTCACCCTCCGCCTCGTTACTGGCAGCAACCCCCGAGAGGGCCTCCCGCACGAGTTGGTCGCGGAGTGCGTCCGACGCTCCCAGACTGTCCGCAATCGCCCTCAGTACACTGAGTGTCTCAGTGGGAACGGTGAGCGATGAGCGGTCGAGGCCGGTGAGAATGCCGAGAACGGTCCCGTCCGGCCCGACGACGGGCATCGCGACATAGCTGAGAATGCCGAACCGCTCCGGCTCGACGGTGTCGGCCAGGGCGGGATCCTGGTCGGCCCGGGAGCCCGCGGCTGGCGCTCCATCGAGCATCCGGGCAGGTAGACAGCGGGCGCGCGGAACACTCAGCCCGGAAACCAGCTCGGGGATCGGCCCGGTCACCCGTAGGTAGGTGGCAACATCCGTCGACACCACGACGAGGCACGTCTGCTCCATCTGATGGAGTGCGTGCGTGGCTCTCAGCGCGGCGTCGACCGTGCTCCACGGGAGTCCTGAAGGTGCTGACGACACAGGCCGAACTCTCCCACAAAGTTCACGGGCAGTGACGGACACCGTCCCACGAGCCGGCCGCGTGTGCGTCGGGAAGGAGTGAACTCCCGAAAGATCGTCGCCCTGCGTATCCGTTATGCGGCGGAAGTGACCTTCTCGGTGACCTGGCGGAGGGTCGGATTCGTCATCACCGTCCCATCGGGGAAGACGACGGTCGGCACGGTCGCGTTGCCGTTGTTCGCATCGCGGACAAGTTGCTCTGCTGTCGGGTTCTGCTCGATGTCGACCGTCACGTACTCCACCCCCGCGCGGTCCAACTGACCCTTGAGTCGGACGCAGTAGCCACACCAGGGGGTGGTGTACATCGTGAGCACGGTGAGACCTCCGTTGGCGACGATCCGTCAGATGACGGGTTGCGGTGAGCGACGTCCGGTGGGCGGCACTCTGCGTATGACGCACTGCATAACCAGGCCATGGTGACTTCGCTTCCCCGGGCCGCGCACGGTTACCGTGTCCGGTGATGTCCGGACCCAGCGCTTCCGAGGCCCGTCGCGCGGCGTCGCCGCCCGATCGTCGATCGTCACCCGATCCGGTCCCGGCCGGCGTGGAGCAGGGGCTCGACCCCGAGCAGCTCGCCGCCGTGCTCGCCCCCGTCGGGCCGGTCTGCATCCTCGCGGGCGCGGGCACCGGCAAGACCCGCACCATCACCCACCGGATAGCGCACATGGTCACGGAACGGGAGGTCGGGGCGGGGCAGATCCTCGCCGTCACCTTCACCAACCGGGCCGCCGGCGAGCTGCGCGGCCGGCTGCGGGTGATGGGTGTGGACGGCGTCCAGGCCCGCACCTTCCACGCGGCCGCGCTGCGTCAGCTCTCCTACTTCTGGCCCTCCGTCGCCGGGACGGCGCTGCCGAGGCTGGAGAAGAGCCGGATCCCGCTGATGGCGAAGGCCGCGAACCGTGCCCGGCTGCGCCCGGACCGCGCCGAGCTGCGCGACCTCACCTCCGAGGTGGAGTGGGCGAAGGCGACGATGGTGGCGCCCACCGACTACGTCCGCCTCGCCGCCGCCCACGGCCGGGAGACCTCCTTCGCGCCCGACGTCGTCGCCCGCCTCTACGAGGCCTACGAGGAGGTCAAGAGCGAGGCGGGGGTTCTCGACTTCGACGACCTGCTGCTGCTGACCGCCGCCGTGGTCGAGGAGCACGGCTGGGTCGCCACCGAGCTCCGCGCCCGCTACCGCCACTTCGTCGTCGACGAGTACCAGGACGTCAACCCGCTGCAGCAGCGCGTGCTCGACGCCTGGCTCGGTGACCGCGACAGCCTGTGCGTCGTCGGGGACGCGAACCAGACCATCTATTCGTTCACCGGCGCCTCCGCGCGGCACCTGGTGGAGTTCCCGCGTCGGTTCCCGGCCGCGACGGTCGTCCGCCTCGTCCGGGACTACCGCTCCACCCCTCAGGTGGTCGCGCTGGCGAACCAGCTGCTCGACGGCGCCGCCCGGCCCGCGCCGGATACGCGGGGAGCATCGGCCGTCCAGGCCGGCCCGGGTGTTCCGGGTGTTCCGGGTGGTGCGGAGGGTCGGTCCGCGGCGGGGCGGCTGGTCGCGATGCGCCCGTCCGGCCCGGAGCCCGTGTGGCTGGAGTCCGACAGCGAGCCCGAGGAGGCCGCCGCCGTGGCCCGGCGGATCCGCGGCCTGCTCGGCACGGGCGTCCCGGCCAGCGAGATCGCCGTGCTGTACCGGATCAACGCCCAGTCGGAGGCGTACGAGACGGCGCTGGGCCGGGCCGAGATCCCCTATCTCGTGCGCGGCGGTGAGAAGTTCTTCGAACGGCCCGAGGTGACCGGGGCGGTGCGGATGCTGCGCGCCGCGCTGCGCTCCGCCGAGACCGACCGCCCCGGCGGGCTCGCCGACGTGGTCGCGGACGTCCTCAGCGCGCTCGGATGGCGGCCGGGGGCGCCGCCGGCCGGGCCCGGAGCCGACCGTGAGCGCTGGGAGAACCTCGCCGCGTTGCACCGGCTCGCCGCCGACCTCGAGGCGCGCGAGCCCGAGGCCGACCTCGCCGCCTTCGCCGCCGACCTCGCCGAGCGCGCGGCACACCAGCACACCCCGACGGTGCAGGGCGTCACGCTCGCCTCGCTGCACGCGGCCAAGGGCCTCGAGTGGGACGCGGTGTTCCTGGTCGGCCTCGTCGACGGGACGCTGCCCATCGTGCACGCCCAGACCGACGAGCAACTGGCCGAGGAGCGCCGTCTCCTCTATGTCGGGGTCACCCGGGCGCGGGTCCACCTGACGCTGTCCTGGGCGCTGGCGCGGGCGGAGGGCGCGCGCCGCTCGCGGCGGCCGTCCCGGTTCCTGGACGAGCCGCGCCGCGCGGCGGCGGTTTTCCGGCGCGGCTCGTCCGCGGCCCGTCCGGGCTCGGCGCGTGCGGAGCCCGGCACCGGCGGCAACGGCCGCGCACGGAACCGGTCGAGCGTGCTCTGCCGGGTCTGCGGGCGCGCGCTGGCGGGCGCCGAGGCCCGCGTCGGCCGGTGCGAGGCCTGCCCGGGGGGGCCGGTGGACGGCGAGCTGTTCGAGCGGCTGCGCGCCTGGCGCGCCCGCCGGGCGAAGGAGCAGGGCGCGCCGGCCTTCGTGGTCCTCACCGACGCGACGCTGCGCCTGATCGCGGAGCGGCGCCCGTCCACGGTCGCCGAGCTGGTAGCGCTGCCCGGCATCGGCCAGAGCAAGCTCGACCGCTACGGCGAGGACGTCCTCGCGCTGGTCACGGGGCGTCCACCGGCTGGATCGCCGTCCACGGGCTGACGCCTGGTGCTCGGAATGTGACACGCCGGTGGTGGATGAGTCGCGCTGTGGCTGAGGGTGTCTGTGTGATCGCATGGAAAATAAGTTGTCAGCGTGGGCGATGGCTCCTACCGTGTTCCATGAACACCGGGGCGCGATCAACAGCGCTCGCGGGGTGGCAGCAGCACGCTCCTACGCAGGGTGAGGGAGGGATCTCGATGAGGCTCGTCATGTTGGCCTATACGCGTACGCGACCCTCTCTCGGCACCTCCTGCGATCAGCCCGGTCAGGCCCGCCTCGTCGGCCACGCCACCCGGCGGCCCGGCGCCTGGGCGTCCGGTGCGCACATCGGTGTCGATCAGGTTCTCCGCGCGCGCGTGACCGGCGCGCACCTGGCCGCTCCGCATGGCGCCACCCTGCCCGGCGGCCCGGCGCAAGGCACCGGCATCACCACCGGCAACACGACCGTCACGCGGGCAGCCGCGCGTTCGCTGCGCCCGTTCGCCCTGTGGGGCCCCGTCCCAGATCCGCTCCTGGCATAGCGCCGAAACGGAGCGAATCCGAGGCCGCGGACCCGACAGGGGTCCGCGGCCTTCGTGTTTTCCAGGGCCGGCGCCGACCCGCCACCGCACCGCGAGACCCGAGCTGACCGCTGTCGATGGATGCAAGACCGAGAAACCAAACCGAAGAAACCGCCAGTGTCGGAGGTGACCCCGGTGTTCGACCCCTCGATCGTTTCCCGGATCGAGCGGGAGCGTCTCGTCCTGCCCTGCTGGGACGTGGACCCCGAGCTTTTCTTCGCTGAGTCCCCGGCGGACGTCGAGTCCGCCAAGTCCGTGTGCGTGGACTGCCCGGTGCGGCTCGCCTGCCTGTCGGCCGCCATCGACAGGAACGAACCGTGGGGAGTCTGGGGAGGTGAACTCGTCGTGACGGGCCGTGTCGTGCCCCGCAAGCGCCCGCGTGGCCGCCCACGCAAGGAGGTGGCTGCCTGAGGCCTGGTCAGGCGGGGCTGGGGCGGGACGCCGACTCGTCGGCGTCCCGCCCCGTGGAGTTGGCATGTGCTTCTCCTGGTGGTGCGGTCGGCGCCGGTAGTGTGCGAGCGTGCCCAGCAGCGAGCGCGTGTATCCGGTCCGCAGCGGTGTCGCTCCCGACCGCGTTGCCACCGTCGCCGAGGCGCCGGCCGGCGCTCCCGTGCAGGCCGTCCCCGCCGACGGGCCTCCCTCGGGCACCGTGACGACCACCGCGCCCGGAGTGGCCACCGCGGCCGTGACGACCACCGCGGCCGGGGATGCCATCGAGGCCGGGGTGGCCGGGTCGGTCAGGGCGGTCGCGGAGCCCGGGCTGGCACAGGCGGTGGCCGTGCTCACCCGGCCCGACCTCGCCCACGTCGTCGACCTGGTCGCGTGGGTCGAGGACGGCTGGTTGCACGTCGCGAACGCCGACGGTGCGTCGCGCCTGCCGGTCGACGATCCGGACGGGCCGTGGGAGATCCTGCGCGGCCGGGACCCGGTCGCCGACCAGGACCCCATGCACGGTGTTCCGCTGGTGGCCGCGCTCGCCGACCCGTCCCCGCCGGCCGCGCGCAACGCCTACCCCTTCGCGGGACGGCGCCTGCTGTCCATGTTCGCAGACCCGACGCGCTCGCCGGACATCGCCGTCGTCCACACCCCGCGGCACTACTGGCCCGAGCGGGGCGGGCATCTGGGAGAGCACGGCTCGCTGGACGCCGGGCAGTCCCGGGCGCCGCTCGTTCTGTCCGGGGCAGGTGTGACCGCCCGTGGCCTGCTGCCGCGGGTCGCCCGGGTGATCGACGTCGCTCCGACCCTGGCGGCGCTCGCCGGGGCGGCGATGCCCGAGGCGGAGGGAACCGCGCTCGACGATCTCGCCGGGCCGGGAGCTCGGCATGTGGTCGGGCTGCTGTGGGACGGGACGAACTGCAACGACCTGCTCGACCTCGCCGCCCGGGGAGAGCTCCCGAACGTCGCCCGCCTGCTGGCCCGTGGCGTCGCGCTGACCGGCGGCGCCCTGGCCGAGTTCCCGAGCGTGACCCTCACCAACCACACCTCGGCGATCACCGGCGTCGGCCCCGGCCGGCACGGCATTCTGCACAACGTCTACTTCGACCGCGCGACCGACCGCCAGGTGATCACCAACGAGGCCGCGACCTGGCACGTCGCCTGCGACCAGCTCCGGGACGGCGTGTCGACGGTGTTCGAGGCGGTGGCCCGCTCCCGCCCCGGGACCGAGACGGCCTGCGTGAACGAGCCGATCGACCGCGGGGCGAGCTACTCGACGTTCGGCCTGGTGCGAGCCCTCGGGGTCGGGCCGGGCGCCGGCGGTGCCGGTGCCGGTGCTGAGGCCGCTGGTGGCGGGATGGAGGACTACCTGCCGGCCGCCGAGGGCGACCCGCACGCGAGCGCCGAACGGGTCACCGCCGACCCGAACTACGCCTGGTCGACGAGGGTGGACGCGCTGGGGCTGACCCAGATCATCGACCTGTGGGCCGACGGCCGGGAACCACCCGTGCTGACCTGGTGGAACACCACCATCACCGACACCGGTCATCACGGCGGCGGGCCCTACTCACCCGAGGCCCGTGCCGCGCTGGCCGACGCCGACCGCCGGCTGGGGGTGTTCCTCGACCTGGTGGAGCGCCGTGGCCTCACCGACCAGACGGCCATCCTGCTCACCGCCGACCACGGATTCGAGGCGGCCGACCCCGACTGCCGCGGTGACTGGGACGTCGCCCTGCACCGCGCCGGGGTGGTCTTCCGGGACGAGGGCTACGGCTTCATCTACCTGGGCCTCGCCGGCGACGACGAAGCCCCGGCCGACTCCGCTGATCCGGGTAGCCCGGCCAACCTCGGAGACCGGGCCACGCCAGGTGGCCCGGCGGGCCAGGGTGGGCCGGGCGGCTCGGGGGCCCAGGCGACGGCCTCCCTGCCGCCGCAGCCGCCAGGCACCTGAGCTCCTGCCCGGACCGGGGCCCGCCAGCCCGGCCCGGGTTGGACCCCGGGCTCGGCCTGGGCTCTCCTGCTTTAGGACAGTCAGGGCAATAGTGCATGTCGGCGGGATGGGTCAGCCGGGTTCGGGCTGGGTCCCTGGTTCGGGCTGGGCCTCCTTCTCGAACTTGCGTCGGTTTCCTGGAGCTGGTCGGGCCTGCCGCGACGGTCGGCTGGTCTCCGGTGGACCAGCCTGCTCCGGCGTGCTGGCCTTCGCCGGGCTGACCTGTTCCACCGGCCCGCCCTGCTCCAGCGGACCGGCTTGTTCCACCGGGCTGGCCTGCTCCGGCGGGCGGACGCGGCTGCGTGCGCGGCCCGAGCGCCCCGAGCGCTGCGCGGGGGCGGTGGCGAGGACCACCGGTCCGGGGAGCGGACGGATGACGCCGGTGCCGTCCTCGATGTCGAGTCTGGGAAGGCGGCGGTTCGGCCGGTTCGCGGCTGCCGCGTGGCGTGCGGCGGCGCTGCGCGGCGGGGCGAACCCGGGCTGCCAGCGCTCCATCTCGGCCCGGAACGGGCCGGAGCTGCCGAGCTGGCAGAGGATCCCGATCGCGCCGAGCGTCACCCGGTGGATCAGCAGGTAGGACGGTGGCAGGTTGAGCTGGCGGCCGAGCTGCGCCGCGGCGGAGCGCCAGTCACCGAGGCGGAGCGCCTCCCCGCGCAGCCAGTCGCGGGAGAAGGCGAACTCCTCGTCGGTGATCGGCGCGAGCATCGGTGCCAGGTAGTCGAGCAGGTCCTCCGCGGGGATGGTGGCGCCCTCCGGGATGAACCCCTCCGCCCGCAGCCCTTCGGCGACGGCCTCGGCGTCACCGGCGAGGGTCAGCCGGGCGAGCCGGCCGATCGGCTCGGGCAGCCCGCCGGGCAGACGGTTCACCGCCCCGAAGTCGAGAACACCGAGCCGGCCGTCCGCGAGGAGCCGGAAGTTGCCCGGGTGCGGGTCGGCGTGGAGCAGCCCGGCCCGGCCGGGGCAGGAGTAGAGGAAGCGGACCAGGAGCAGACCGGCGCGGTCCCGCTCCTCCCGCGTCCCCCGGTCGATGATGGTCGACAGCGGCACCCCGTCGATCCACTCGCTGACCAGGACCCGGTCCGCCCCGGCGATCGGCCGGGGGACGACGATGTCCGGGTCGTCGGCGTAGGCCTGCGCGAACGCCCGCTGCCAGGCGGCCTCGAGCCGGTAGTCGAGCTCCTCGGTGATGCGTGCCTTGAGCTCGGCGACCAGCGGCTTGATGTCGAGACCGGGCGTCAGCGCGCCGAACAGCCGCGCGGCGCGGCCCAGCTGGTTCAGATCAGCCAGCAGGGCCGCGCCCGCCCCCGGGTACTGGATCTTCACCGCGACGGGCCGGCCGTCCGCCCACACGGCGCGGTGCACCTGGCCGATGCTCGCGGCGGCGGCGGGTGTGTCGTCGAAGCTGGCGAACAGGGCCCGCCATTCGGGGCCGAGCTCCTCGGCGAGGACCTTGTGCACCGTGGCGGCGGGCAGCGGTGGCGCCGCCTCCTGCAGTTTCGTCAGCGCGGCGCGGTAGGGGCCGGCGACCTCGTCGGGCAGCGCGGCCTCGAAGACGGACAGCGCCTGCCCGAGCTTCATGGCCCCGCCCTTGAGCTCGCCGAGCACCCGGAAGATCTGCGCCGCGGTGCGCTGCTGCAGCTCGGTCGCGACGGCCTCGGCGGGTCTGCCGCCGAGGCGCTTTCCGACGCCGAGTGTCGCCCGGCCGGCGATGCCGATCGGGAGGGTCGCGAGCTTGGCGGTGCGGACGACCGCTCGCCGTGGGATGTCGGACACAGCTCCATCGTGCCTTCTCAAGCCGGATGCCGCGCCGCCCGCGCCGTACCCGTGTTCAGACTGCGTGGCTGGGGGCGATGGCGTCCGCGGGGGCGGACGGGGCGGCCACCGGTGGTGACAGGTCGGACTGATCCCCAAGGACCGGCCCGTCCGCCGCGGCGCGCGCGGTGCGGCAGGGGCACTCCGGGTGCACCGGCCAGGTGCGGCGTCGGATCCGTAGCTCGGATCTGCTGACCTCGAGGGTGCCGCCGGCGGTGGCCGGCAGGCCTGCCGCCGATCCGCGGCCAGCCGATGGCCTGGTCTCGAGGTAGTCGAGCGCCTGCATGGCCGCCATCGAGGCGACGAGCGTGGCCAGCGAGATCTCGCAGGGGTCGGGGCCGCGCTCCGACGGTCGGACCATCTGCAGCGCCAGGATCGGCCAGTCGGGGTCCCGGGCGTCGCGGTACAGGTGCTGGCAGTGCAGGCAGGAACTGACCCCCGGCACTACGAGCGGCCCGACTATGCCCGTGGTCTCGCGGATGCCGGCGAGCAGGTGCGGTACCCCGGACCGCTCCAACCCCAGGCATTCGTCCGGGTGGACCAGCGGGATCCCCACCGGGGCCAGCAGGACAAGATCGGGGCGAAAGGGCTCGATCTCGGGGGACCTGGGTGACCTCGCGGGCCTGCTGGACCGCGGTGGCCGAGGCGCCCCGCCGCCGACCCGCCCCATCGCGGAGTGGGCGGCGAGGGCCCGGGGCCGCCCGATGTCGTCGAACCGCAACCCCCCGGGAGCGACGTCAGCCGCGGAGGTGGAGCCGGGGTCGTCGACGATGACCTGCCCGACGCCGGCCGCGGTGAGCAGCGCCGCTATCTGGGCGCCGATCCGCCCGGCGCCGCGGACGGCGACCCGGGCCAGACGACGGGCGGCGAGGACCGAGCTGGGCGGACGCACTCCGAAGGTCGCGAGCGACATGGCGGCGACATCCGGGGCGAGGCGGCCGTGGTCGGCGTCGTCCTGGGGCGCCGGCTCGGTGTCGGCACTGTCGTCGAGCAGCCCGGCCTGGGCCAGCATCTCGATCATCACCTGGGTGGCGGGATCGTCGGCCTGGCCGCCGGGGTCGAGGTGAGGGCCCGGCTGGTCCAGCGCGTCGAGTGCCGAGACGTCCGCCGGACTCAGGTCGGTGATGATCACGGCACGAAGCGGATCGACACCGATCTGCAGGGTGGTGCTGTCCCGCCAGAGGCGGCGAAGGCCGGGTTTGAGGACCGGGCGCACGGGACCCCCTTCGCGTCAGCCGGCACCGAGTGGGCCGGCGGCGATGACAACAGGTCCACGATGACATGAGATCGAAATGCCGCAGTGCGGATGATCGCGCCCTGTGGACAGCCCGTTCCCGAACGGTCCTGACCTGTGGGCGGGCCTTGTCGCTGTGGATTGCACCACCGGCTATTCGGGGCAAAAGGTGCAAAAATATGGCCCACCTGCGGTAGGTTGAGGCTGGCGGCCCGCCGCGCGAGCCATGGCGTGCGTCACGGCGGCGGCGCGGAGCAGTCGCGGGAGTGATGGCCGCAACGGATGGCGGGCACCGACGATCGCGGGCGCCAACGATCACAGGGGTGCAGCGCAACGGCGGCAGCCGCCACGGGCGGGCACAGTACGCCGGGTGCGAGGCACGCAACGCCGGGCGCGGGTCGGCGGGTGAGGAAGACGAACCCCCGGGTGGAACGTGGAGCCTCCGGCTTCCCCTTCCGGAGGCGCCTCGCATACCCGGGGGCCGCGAGGTCAAGCTACGACTGATTCGCCTTGCCGGTCAATTCGTGTGGTCCTCAGACCCGTGCATGTCACGCTGGGTCGGGAGCGCCGAGGTCAGGAAGGCGAGTCACCCGAGGCCGGCGGAGTGTCTTCTCCGGGCGCCGTGTCGTCGAGTTTCTCGATTTCCGCCATGATGTCGACGTCGGAGCCCGCCCCGGCGCCGGAGACGAACGCGGACGGGTCCGCGAGGTCCTCCCCGCCGGGCAACAGGTCCGGATGCGCCCATACCGCGTCCCGCCCGTCGTGCCCGCGGGCCTCGCGCAACGCCTCCCACAGCGCGGCGGCCTCGCGCAGCCGGCGCGGGCGCAGCGACAGGCCGACGAGGGTCGAGAAGATCTGCTCTCCCGGGCCGCCCTCGGCGCGGCGCCGACGGACCATCTCGCGCAGCTTCGCCGCGGACGGCAGGTGCTGGGACGCGGCGGTGTCCGCGACGTGGTCCACCCAGCCCTCGATCAGCGCCAGGATCAGCTCCAGGCGGGCCAGTGCCGCCTTCTGCTCGGGGGTGTCCGCGTCGGCGAAGACATCTTCCCCGAGTGCCTCGGTGAGCCGCTCGGGGTTCATCAGCGCGGTGGGGTCGATCATCCGCATCACGCGGCCGACCGCCTCCGGGTCGACGGCGATGCCACGCGCGTACTCCTCGACCGCGCCCAGCACGTGCGCCCGCAGCCAGGGGACGTGCGCGTACAGCCGGTTCGACGCCGCCTCGCGCAGCGCCAGGTAGATGCGGACCTCTTCGTCCTCGACGCCCAGACCCTGCCCGAAGGCGGCCACGTTCGCCGGGAGCAGGGCGGCCGTGCCCGCGGGGCCCAGCGGCAGCCCGACCTCCGTCGAGCTGACCACCTCGGCCGCCAGGCTGCCGATGGCCTGGCCGACCTGCGCGCCGAAGAGCATGCCGCCGACCTGGTTCATCATCTGCACGACTGGCCCGCCGGCGCCCATCAGCCGGCCGAGGTCGACGCCGGGCGGCAGCGCGCCCGCGAGCTCGGGCGGCAGGTCGCCGCCGCCGAGCTGGCTCAGGCCGGACGAGATCCCGGTGCGCATGGCCTCGACGACCTTGCCCGCCACCGGGTCGCACAGCGTCCGCCAGACGGGCAGCGTGGCCTCGATCCACTGCTCGCGGGACCATGCCGAGGCGGTGGTCGCGCCGGCCGGCAGCGCGGTCATCGGGTCGAGCCACACGTCGGCGATGCGCAGCGCCTTCTCGACCTCACCGGTCTCGGTGGCCCGCACCGCGCGGTCGTCGCTGCCCAGAGTCCGCACCGCCACCTGGCGGGCGAGCTCCCAGTTGACCGGACCGCCCTGCCAGGAGAGCAGCCGTTCGAGCTCGGCGAAGAACGGGGCCCCGCCAGCGGGGCGCTCCGGGTCGCCACCCGGAGTGGGGCCGAAGCCGAAGGGGAAGCCGCCGCCGCTCATGGGTGGGGCCTGTGGGCGTGCCGTAGGGACATGAACCCACGGTAGTGCGTTTTCCGGCCGACCGGTGAAACGGAGTCGGCCGGGCGTTACCGTCGGGGGGTGGATGTGACCTGCTCGGATCCGGTGCCCGTTGTCGACGGTGTGGCCAGGGGTGTCGTCGTTCTTGCGGAGATGCGTGAATTGCCGCTCTCTGTCGACGAATGCCTGGCTGCCGTGCGGTTGCCGGAGGTTGGTGGAATCGGTCTCTTCATCGGCACCGTCCGCGATCATGATCATGGCAGGTCGGTGGTGGACCTCGAGTACAGCGCGCATCCCCGAGCCGCCGGCGAGCTGGCCCGGGTGGCCGGCGATGTGGCCGCTGAGCTGGGCGTTCACGCCATAGCAGTGCTTCACCGGACGGGTCGGCTGGCGATCGGGGACATCGCGGTCGTCGTGGCCGCTGGCGCCGTGCACCGCGCGGAGGCGCTGGAGGCCTGCCGGCGCCTCATCGACGACGTGAAGGAGCAGGTGCCCATCTGGAAGCGCCAGGCATTCGCCGATGGCGCGACAGAATGGGTAGGCGCCTGCTGAGCGGGGCACCTAGGATAGATATTGGTCATCTTCCTTCCCCCGTCTCGACGTCGAGGCCGCCATGTGGTTCCTGCTGATCCCACCTGTCGCGGTGCTCCTGGCTCTTGCCTGGTTCACCCTGCGCAGCCGACCCGACCGCACCTCCGAAGCCATGATCACCGTCGAGGGTTACCGCCGGAGCATGGCTGCCCTCGCCCGCCCCATCCCGTCCGCGCGTGAGGCCACTACTGCCAAGGTGTCACCCTCGGTGACCATGATGCCCGTCTCCGTCCCGTCGGCACGGCCCGCTGGCAGCGAGCCCGACCCGGCGGACGGCGAGCAGGGCCGCGATTCCCGCGATTCCCGCGACCTGGCCCGTCCGGCCGACGCCTGACCGGTCCCTCCCGGCCGAGTGGTGCCCTGGTGCCGCCCGGCCGGGGCGGCCGGCAGGTGGGCCGGTCGGCGGGCGGTCATCCGAACTGCCGGCGGCGATCTACGTAGACTGCGGGAATGGGCCGCCGCGCGCAGACACTCTTCGTTGCGTCGGTGCTGACGCTGATCCTCGCCGTCGCGGGCCTGTGGCTGCCGGTGCCTTTTGTGACCTTTGCGCCCGGTCCGGTTACCGACACTCTCGGTAAGGTCGACGGGGCGCCGCTGATCGAGATCGACGGCCGCAGGACCTACCCGACGGCCGGCAGCCTCGAGCTGACCACCGTCGAGGAGACGCCCCGGCTGAACCTGCTCGGCGCCCTGCAGGACTGGTTCGCCTCCGACCGGGCCGTTGTGCCCAGCGAGCTGGTCCGTCCGCCGGGCTCCAGCCAGGAGCAGATCCGGCAGGAGAACACCCAGGCGATGATCGACTCCCAGGACCAGGCGACCGCGGCCGCGTTGAGCGAGCTCGGCATCGCCCCGACCGGGGCAGAGGTCGTCGTCCACGAGGTGCTGTCCGACTCGCCGGCCCAGGGCCTGCTGCGTGCCGGTGACGTCATCACCTCCGTCGGCGGCGTCGCCATCACCGGTCAGGACGGCCTGCGGGAGCAGATCGGCCGGGTGAAGCCCGGTGAGGTGGTCGAGGTCGCCTACCGGCGGGACGGCACCGCCGGCACCGGGCGGATCACCACCAAACCGGCGACGGACGATCCGACGCGGCCGATGATCGGGGTGACGACGACGGAGAAACGGTCGTACCCGTTTACCGTCCGTATTCGGATCTCCGACATCGGCGGGCCCAGCGCCGGCCTGATGTTCGCGCTGGGCATCGTCGACCTGCTCACCCCCGGCGAGCTGACCGGCGGGAAGACGGTCGCCGGCACCGGAACCATCGACGCCGCCGGAGAGGTCGGCCCCATCGGGGGCATCCAGCAGAAGATCCTCGGCGCGCAGCGGGCCGGCGCCTCGGTCTTCCTGGTCCCGAAGGGCAACTGCGCGGACGCCGTCCGGATGAACACCGACCTGCGGCTTGTCCAGGTGACGAACCTGTCGGGAGCCCTGGACGCGCTCAACACCCTGCGGGCCAAGCCCGACGCCACCAACGTGCCCACCTGCTCTGCGGCGTAGCACGAACGCCGGCTCGGTAGGCGCTGGCAACGCAGCGGAGCAGGGACAGCTGCCAGGGACGGCAGCATGTGGGGACGGCCGTGTAGCGGGAGCGGCGAGGGGGCGGGCGGCCCCGAGGCCACCCGCCCCCTCCGGGTTTCCTGGGTGCGGCTCTACCGGAACGTCTCGAGCAGGCCGTCGACGAGGTTGTCGGCGAGGTCGGGGTCGATGACCAGCTCGTCGTCGCCGCGCACCCGCAGGCACGAGGCATGCATGCCGGCGCGGGTCACCCCGACCGCGAGCCGGACGTCCTGGCGCTCCGGGTGGTTGGCGGCCCAGTGCTCGATGTCGCGCTCGTCGTAGGGCACCTCGGCCTCGGCACTGGGCGGCAGCACGACGAGCTCGGTGACCAGGACGCAGCCGAGAACCTCGGGCGGCCAGCCGATGCCGGACAGGACTTCGTCGAGCCGCCCGGCCGGGAGCGGTTCCTGTTCCACCGGCGTTAGGGATCCTGGCGGGGCGTCGCCGATGTGGGGGGCGAGGCCCGGTTCGCGCATCAGCAGCTCGGATGTGTCCGCGAGGGCGTAGACCTGGCTGGGCTGGTCCCAGCCCAGCTCGGCGACGTGGCGTTCGACCTCCAGGACGACGGAGGTCAACTCGGTGATGCTCGGACTGGTCACCGACCCATCCTCTCGGATCTAGCCACACTCGGCTGGCGTAGGTTGCCCTGAAGGCGGGCACTCGACCCGCGCCCGGAACGGACGGAGGAGCTTGTGGCAGGAACCAGTCGCAGACCGCTGCTGACACGCACACGCCTGCTTGTGCCGGTGCTGGTCATTCTGGTCCTGCTCGTGGTGTTTCTCGGCGTCTTCACTCGCCTCTACACAGATCTTCTGTTCTACCGCTCGGTGGACTTCAGCAACGTCTTCGGCACCGTCGTATTCACACGAATACTTCTGTTCGTGCTCTTCGGTGCGGTCATGGCAATTGCGGTGGGAACGAACATAGTACTCGCCTACAAGCTGCGGCCGCCCATCCGGCCTCTCTCGACCGAGCAGCAGAACCTTGAGCGGTACCGCGTTGCGATCGAACCGTACATGCTGCTCGTCCTGCTGGCGGTCTCGACCCTGTTCGGGCTGATCGCGGGGCTGTCGGCGTCCGGGCGCTGGCGGACCTGGCTGCTGTGGATCAACAGCGAGCCGTTCGGTCAGACCGACGCCCAGTTCGGCCGGGACATCAGCTACTACACCTTCAGCTATCCGTTCCAGCGCTTCCTGCTTGCCTTCCTGCTCACCGCGGTCATGCTCTCGCTGCTGGTCGCGGTGCTCACCCACTACCTGTTCGGCGGAATCCGGCTGCAGTCCGCCGGCGAGCGGGTGGCCCCGGCGGCGAAGGCGCACATCTCCGTGCTGCTCGGGCTGGTCGCGCTACTCAAGGCGTGGGCCTACTACCTGGACCGCTTCGGCCTGGTGTTCTCGGCCCGGGGCGTGTCGACCGGAGCGTCCTACACCGACGTCCACGCGGTGCTGCCGGCGAAGCTCATCCTGCTGTTCATCTCGCTGGCCTGCGCCGTGCTGTTCATCTACAACATCTTCCAGCGGGGCTGGACGCTGCCGTTGCTCGGTGCCGGCATCCTCGTGCTGTCCTCGGTGGTCATCGGCGGGATCTACCCGGCGATCGTCCAGCAGTTCCAGGTCCGGCCGAACGAGGCGTCGCGCGAGGAGCCCTACATCGCGCGCAACATAGCCGCGACCAGGTCCGCGTACGACATCCAGGACGTCAGACCGGTCCCGTATCCGGCGACCACGGGCGCGACGGCGCAGCAGATAGCCGACGACAAGGGCACCGTCCCGAACATCCGCCTGCTCGACCCGAGCAAGCTGTCCACCACGTTCCAGCAGCTCCAGCAGATCCGCGGTTACTACGGGTTCCCACAGACCCTCGACGTCGACCGCTACACCACGACCGCGGACGGGAAGACCACGACCCGGGACTATGTGGTGTCCGTCCGTGAGCTCAACCAGGACGGCCTCGGCGAGGACCAGCGGAACTGGATCAACCAGCACCTGACCTACACCCACGGGCGGGGCTTCGTCGCGGCGCCGTCCAACACCGCCGATGAGGGCCGCCCCGCGTTCACCGAGCGCAATCTGCCGGAGACCGGCGACTTCGGCGTCACCGAGAGCCGGATCTACTTCGGTGAGATGTCCCCGCAGTACTCGATCGTCGGCACCCGCCAGGCGGAGATCGACGGCCCGGGGCCGAACGACACCCAGCTCACGACCAGCTACACCGGCGACGGCGGCGTCTCCGTCGGCTCGACCTTCCGGCAGGCGCTGTTCGCGCTGCGCTTCGGGGAGCCGAACATCCTGCTCTCCGGCGACATCACCGGCCAGTCGCGCATCCTCTACGAGCGCAACCCCCGGGACCGGGTCAGCAAGGTGGCCCCCTGGCTCACCCTGGACGGCGACCCCTACCCGGCGGTGGTCGACGGGCGGGTCACCTGGATCCTCGACGGCTACACCACCTCGGACGGCTACCCCTACTCGGCCCGGCGGACCTTCGGTGACGTCACCGCCGACGCCGTGACCACCCAGAGCCGCAACCGCACCCAGCAGCCGGAGAACCAGGTCAACTACATCCGGAACTCGGTGAAGGCGACCGTCGACGCCTACAACGGCACGGTGACGCTCTACGCCTGGGACGAGCAGGACCCGGTGCTGCGGACCTGGATGAAGGCCTTCCCCGACACGGTGCGTCCCAAGGCCGACATCCCGCCGGCGCTGATGGAGCACTTCCGCTACCCGGAGGACATGTTCAAGGTCCAGCGGGACCTCCTCGGGCAGTACCACGTCTCCAACCCGCGGGACTTCTACTCCCAGGAGGACTTCTGGACGGTCTCCGAGTCCCCGGACGACACCCGCGAGCCGCAGCCGCCGTTCTACGTCTACAGCCAGCTCCCCGGGCGCAAGGAACCGTCCTACAACCTGACCTCGCCGCTGATCTCGGCACGGTCGTCCAAGCTCGCGGCCTACATGGCCGTCTCGATGGATCCGGACAACTACGGCCAGTTCACCCTGCTGCAGCTGCCGCCGGGCGACACGATCAACGGTCCTGTCCAGGTGCAGGCCGCCATCGAGTCGAACGGCGACGTCGTCCGGCAGCTCAACCTCTGGCGCGGTGCGGGCTCACAGACGATCGAGGGCAACCTGTTGACGCTGCCCGTGGCCGGCGGGCTGCTCTACGTGGAGCCGTACTACGTCCAGGCCCGCGGGGCGACGGGGTATCCGACCCTGCAGGGGGTGGCGGCGGCCTTCGGTGAACGGATCGGGTTCGGCTCCTCGCTCGCGGAGGCGTTGGACGCCGTCTTCGGGGCCGGGGCCGGTGCGTCCGCGGCCGGGGCGGGCACCTCGGCCGCGCCCTCCACGGGCACCGAACCGGGGACGCCGTCTCCGACGCCGTCGAGCCCCACGCCGTCGGCACCGCCGGCCGGGGATCTGGCGGGCGCCGTCGCCGAAGCCGAACGCGCCTACCAGGCGGGCCAGGACGCTCTCGGCAAGAACCCGCCGGACTTCGCCGCCTACGGCAAGGCCCAGACGGACCTCCAGGCGGCGTTGGACAGGCTGCGCCAGCTGTCACCGACGACCCCGGCGCCGACGACGGCACCGCCGGCGACGGCACCGACGACACCGCCGGCGACGACGGCCACCGCGGCGCCCGCCTCGACGACCCGCGCGGCGCCAGCCGCCGCGCCCGCCGCCATGGACGGGGCGGGGGACCCGGGCCCACCGGTGCGGCCGGCCGTCGCAGAGAACCCACCGGCGGTCCGCCCGGCCGTCGCGCGGACCGCGCATCCCGGCTGAGCCAGACCGGGCGCCCGGGGTCTCCCGGGCGCCCGGCGAGCGGACGGAAAATTCCTTCCCCGCTCGTTTGACATCCGGGCTCCGCGTCCCTGTATAGTAAAGACACACACCGACGCGGGGTGGAGCAGCTCGGTAGCTCGCTGGGCTCATAACCCAGAGGTCGCAGGTTCAAATCCTGCCCCCGCTACAAAGAAGAAATTCCCCCGAGAGAGTCACTCTCTCGGGGGAATTTCTTTATGCGGGTATTTCCGATGCGGAACCGACCCGGCCGGTCGGCCATCGACCACTGGGCGGCGTTTGGGTGGGATTCTCCCGGCCGTCGGCTTTGGCCGCCGCCGGTCCTGGTCAGTTGACTGCGACGGTCAGTCGACCGCGACGAACCCGCCGCTCTGGCGGCGCCACAGCCGGTCATACCGCCCGCCCAGCTCGAGCAGGGCCTCATGCGTGCCCTGCTCGGCGATCCGCCCGCCGTCCAGGACGACGATCCGGTCCATGGTCAGCAGGGTCGACAGCCGGTGCGCGATGGCGATCACCGTCCGGGTGGCCCACAGATCCTCCAGGGCGTCCTGAACGAGCCGTTCGCTCTCACTGTCGAGCGCGCTGGTCGCCTCGTCCAGGATGAGGATGGGCGCGTCACCGAGGAACGCGCGCGCCAGCGCGATCCGCTGACGCTGCCCGGTCGAGAGCCGGATGCCCCGCTCGCCGACCAGGGTGTCGTACCCCTGACCGGTGCGGCTGACGAACTCGTGGGCGTGGGCGCGGCGCGCGGCCGTGATGACCTGCTCGTCGGTCACCCCGGCGGCGCTGCCGTAGACGATGTTGTCCCGGATCGAGCGGTGGAACAGGGTGACGTCCTGCGGGACGTAGGAGATCAGGCCGGCCAGCTGGCGGTCGTCGATCGGGGTGCCGTCGAGGGTCAGAGTCCCGGCGGGCAGCGGGTAGTAGCCGAGCAGGAGCTTCAGCAGGGTCGACTTCCCGCTGCCGCTCTGGCCGACGATCCCGACCTTCTCGTTCCGGGCGATCTCCAGGGTGATGCCGTCGAGCACCGGGCGCCCGGGTTCGTCCGGGTAGGCGAAGCGCAGATCGTGGATGCCGAGCGACCGGGTGTAGCCGACCGGCCCGGGAAGCTGGGTCGCCCTGTGGAGCTGCGATGCTCCGTGGACGTCGGGTCGTTCGAGGGCGGCAGGCCGTCCGTGTGCGGTGGGCTGTTGGTGCCGGTCCTCCCGGACGATGTCGCGGCCGCCGAACAGGTAGTGGTAGGCCTCCTCGACCCGGGCGAATCGCAGATTCAGCTGTGAGACCAGCCAGACCGTGTTCCAGATGTAGTCAGAGAAGACCGCGAGGGCGGCCAGGAAGGTGGTCAGCTGCGCCAGGGTGAGATCGCCGGCCAGGAAGAGGTGCAGGTTCAGCAGGATCGTCCCGGGTCCGACGAGGTAGCGCACGACCAGGCTCATCGACGCGAAGTACACGATGTTCCACCGGTAGGACCCCGTCGCCGCCCGCAGGACGCCCCGGCGCTCGGCGCGCACCCGCGCGGATTCGGCGCCTTCGCGGCCGAAGGACTTCACCGCGACGAAGTTCGCGATCACATCGATGATCCGGCCGTCCAGGTCGGAGGCGGTGTCGGCGGTGTTGCGCTCCTCGGCGGCGACCCGCGAGATCGTCAGCCGCCCCAGCGCGAGCATCATCAGCAGCGACACGGTGAACGCGCAGCCGGTCGGGACGTTCACGGTGAACATGATCACCGCGAGCGCCGGCACCCTGACCAGCTGTTCGCAGAACTCCCAGTACACCGCGCTGAGGAACTCGCGGTACTCCCGGCCGAGCGTGCCGACGTAGCTGCTGATCTTTCCGGTGAAGGCGCCGACGAAGTACGGGTAGGGCTGCGTGATCACCTTGTCGAAGACGAGGTTCTCGTAGTCGTAGCCGCGGGCGAGGATCAGCCGCACCCACAGCAGCTCACCGCTGCGCCAGGACAGGTCGTGGCCGATCCCGCAGCAGATCAGCAGCGCGGCGGCCTGGTAGGCGGCACCGGTGTCGACCGGTACGGCGGCGAGTGCGGCCACGAACCGGCCCACGAAGATCGGTACGACGGCGAGCAGCACGTTCGCGAGGACGAACACGCACAGCACCGCCGCCGCCCGCCACCGGAAGGTCATCAGGTGCGCGAGGTAGGAGCGCAGGCCGGCGTGCGGGCTGCGGCCCGCCGCCGAGCCTGGCGCGGCGACCGGGCTCGCCGCGGGGCGGGACGTGTCGGCCGTGCGGGAGGACGTGATCGTCACCCCGGAAGCGTGACAAGGACTTCCGATTCTCGCACCTGAATTATCACCGAAGCGGTGGTCGGAGGAGCGGCGTGGCTCAGCCGGTCGGGCGCTCCGGAGTGCGCCAGGGGCTGGCCGGCCGGAGCTGGTCGGCTGCCCGCAGCAGCGCCCGGGCCAGCGAGCGGGCCTCGTCGGGGTCGAGGTACGCCGCGGCCAGGCTGTCCAGCATGGGGGCGTCGACCCGCAGCAGGACGACCGGCGCGGCGCCGGTGCTCGCGGGGGGCTCCGGCCGGACGGTGATCTCCGCCTGCCCGATCTTCGTGATCAGGATGCCGTCCCGCGGGTCATGGTGGACGAGCGCCATCAGCGATCCCTGAGGGGGCTGACGCCTTCAGGCGTCAGGGGTATCGGGTACGGGACGCGACCGTGATGGATGGGTCGCGCTTGTATGATCGTTTTGTGGGTCGGCAGGTGGCGGTGGGCGCGGGTGGCGTCTGCGACCTGGGGTATCACGTCGTGTGGTGCCCGAAGTACCGGCGTCCTGTGCTGACCGGGCCTGTTCGTGACCGCTGTGACGTGCTGGTTCGTGAGAAGCGCGCCGAACACGGCTGGATCGTTGGAGCGCTGGACGTCATGCCCGACCATGTGCGTCTGTTCGTTCAAGCCCACCCGAAGCACTCCCCGTCGTATGTCGCCAACCAGCTCAAGGGCTTCTCCTCGCATGTGCTGCGTGAGGAGTTCCCGCACGTGCGTTCCCGGCTTCCCACCCTGTGGTCAGGGCCGTATGTCGTGGCCACCGTCGGTGTGGTGTCCGCGGACAGGATCCGCCGGTACATCGACACCCAGTACGAGCGGCCGTGGCGCAGGGAGCGTGCGCGGTGAGACGGACCTTCAGGTTTCAGCTCCGCCCGACCGTCCGGCAGGCGGTTGCGCTGACCGCGATGGTCGAGGACCACCGGGCGCTGTACAACGCCGCCTTGCAGGAACGCCGTGACGCCTACCGTCATCCGAGCGCGACGACGGTGCGTTACGGCGACCAGTCCGCCCAGCTCACGGAGATCCGCGCGGCCGATCCGGATCATGCCCGCTGGTCGTTCTCCTCGCAGCAGGCCACCCTGCGCCGGCTTGACAAGGCGTTCGCCGCGTTTTTCCGCAGGGTCAGGGCTGGGGAGAAGCCGGGCTACCCGCGGTTCAAGGGAGCCCACTGGTTTGACACGGTCGAGTGGCCGAAGGGCGGGGACGGCTGCCGCTGGGACTCCCAGCCCGGTCACCCGACCCAGACCCGAGTGAGGCTTCAGGGCGTTGGCCACGTCAAGGTCAACCAGCACCGGCCCGTGCAGGGCACCGTCAAGACCATCGGTGTCAAGCGTGAGGGGGGCCGCTGGTACGTGGTCCTGTCCTGCGATGACGTGCCCGCCCGGCCGCTTGCGCCGACCGGGGTGGTGACCGGGGTGGACATGGGGGTGGCGTCGTTGGCCACCACGTCTGAGGGCCGCCATGTCGGTAACCCTCGCTACCTGGCGGCGGCGGCCGGGCGGCTGGCCCGTGCGCAGCGGGAGCTGGCGAGGAGGAAACGCGGAGCTGCCCGGCGCCGCAAGGCCGTCGCGAAAGTCGCGGCGCTGCACGGGACGGTGCGCCGCCAGCGCCTCGACCTCGCCCACAAGACTGCCCTGGATCTGGTCCGCGACCACGACCTGATCGCGGTGGAGGCGCTCAGGGTCGCGAACATGACCCGTCGGGTGGCTGCGAGACCCGACCCGGAGCGGCCCGGGACGTTCCTGCCCAACGGACAGGCGGCGAAAGCCGGGCTGAACAAGAGCATTCTCGATGCGGGATGGGGGGTGTTCCTCGCCGTACTGCGCGCCAAGGCTGAAAGCGCCGGACGGACAGTCGTCGAGGTGCCACCCGCCAACACGTCCCGCACCTGCGCGGTCTGCGGGCACTGTCACGCCGACAACCGCAGAGCACAAGCCGTGTTCACCTGCGGTGGCTGTGGGCACACCGCGCACGCCGACGTGAACGCCGCCGTCAACATCCTCAGGGTCGGGCTGGCCCTTCAAGCGGCGCAAGCCGCCTGAGAAGCCGGCGACTTCAGCCGTCGGAGTAGTCACGGTCTCCTCATCGATCGAGCCGGAATCAACCAGTCTTAGCGAAAGGTTGGACTCCTGTTGGCTCTTCATGGTTGCCCGGTGGCAAGGGTTGTCGTGGCGCCGACGTTTTCGGTCATCGAGCGCCCCAGGTGTAGGTCTGTTTGACCAGTCGCAGGTAGACGAAGGTCTCCGTCTCCCTGACCTGCGGAAGCGCACGGATGTGGTCGTTGATGAGGGACAGCAGGTGTTCGTCGTCCTCGGCCACGAGCTCGATCAGGATGTCGAACGTGCCCGCGGTGAGGACGACGTAGTCGACCTCCGGGAGCTGGGCTAGTAGGACTTCGTTAGGTGACTCCTGGCGGGTGAACGGTTACGGGAGGTGTGTGGTTGAAGGGTCGCTGGCAGGTGGGGCAGGCGCCGGTCCAGACGGCGAGCAGGGCCTGGAGGGTGCGGAGGACTCCGTAGAGGGTCAGGCCGGCGCAGGGACTTTTGGGTCGCGGCGGAGCTGGGTGCAGACGGCTTGGGCGATGCTGACGAGGGTGACGTGGTGGTGCCAGCCGGTGAAGGTGCGTCCTTCGAAGTGGTCGAGGCCGAGGCCGTCTTTGAGTTCGCGGTAGTCGTGTTCGATCCGCCAGCGGATCTTCGCGAGGCGGACGAGGTGCCGTAGTGGGGTGCCCTCGGGCAGGGTGGACAGCCAGTAGTCGGT
>NZ_UBIZ01000501.1:0-248 GCF_900465275.1 Parafrankia sp. Ea1.12
CCGCCGCTGGTGCGGTGGCCGCCTCCGGGGTGGTCGGTGAACCGGTCCCCCGAGACCCGGCGTCGGCCGGGCTACCCGGCTCAGTCGTCATCCGTACCTACCTCGACTCTTCCTCCCTCAGGGGGCGACCGCCCGGAAAACCAGGTTCCGCGGCCGGGGCGACGGTGCCCCGGCCGCGGAAGGACATGCTGGTCAGCCCGTCAGCCAGTTCTATCCGTCAGGCGATCTTGGCGATGACGGCGCGGACC
>NZ_UBIZ01000500.1:0-11396 GCF_900465275.1 Parafrankia sp. Ea1.12
CGCCCCCTGAGGGAGGAAGAGTCGAGGTAGGTACGGATGACGACTGAGCCGGGTAGCCCGGCCGACGCCGGGTCTCGGGGGACCGGTTCACCGACCACCCCGGAGGCGGCCACCGCACCAGCGGCGGAGGCCGCGCCGACGAGCACCACGTCGACGGACATCACAGCGGCGGGCGCGACACCGCCGGGCACAACGCCGCCGGAACTCGTGCCACCGGGCATCACACCGCCGGCGGACGCCAAGCCGAAGGTCGGCCTGGCCGACGTCGCGTTCAAGAACCTGACCAGGACGGCGGGCGTCAGCCTGCTCGTGCTCATCGCGCTGATCGCGATCTTCCTGGTGCTGCGGGCCACCGACGCCCTGAGCGCGAACACCGGGAACTTCCTCACCACGGAGGAATGGCGGGCCAACGCCGACCCGCCCGTCTTCGGTGTCGCCGCCCTCCTGTTCGGAACTCTGGTCTCCGCCGTGGGGGCGCTGGTCATCGCGGTTCCGGTCGCGGTCGGCATCGCGCTTTTCATCACGATTTACGCGCCTCGCCGGCTGGCCTCCGGGCTCGGTTTCATCGTCGACCTGCTCGCGGCCGTGCCGAGCGTCATCTACGGTCTCTGGGGCCTGATCGTCCTCGCTCCGCACTTCAACGGGACGCAGTCCTGGCTGGCCGACTACTTCGGCTGGATCCCGCTTTTCAACATCGATGACAGCACGGTCGGACGTTCGATGTTCCTGGCCAGCGTGGTGCTGGCAATCATGATTCTCCCGATCGTGGCGGCGATATCCCGGGAGGTCTTCTCCCAGGTGCCCATCACTCATCGTGAGGCTGCTCTCGCGCTCGGCGCCACCCGCTGGGAGATGATCCGGACGGCGGTCATTCCCTACGGCAAGCCGGGTGTGATCAGCGCTTCCATGCTGGGTCTCGGCCGGGCGATGGGCGAGACGATCGCGGTCGCCCTCGTCCTGCCGGCCTCCTTCAACATCTCCTGGAACATCCTCACTCCCGCCGGAAACACGATCGCCGCGAACGTGGCGAACGGCTTCGGTGAGGCAAACGACATCGGAAAGGGCGCTCTCATCGCGTCCGGTCTCGTTCTCTTCGTCGTCACGATGGTGGTCAACATGATTGCTCGAGCCGTCATCGCGCGGCGTGCCGAGTTCTCGGGACGCGCGGCATGAGCACCGCGACGACGACGGCGCCGACGGCTCCGGTCGGTGACGGTTCGCTGAACCTGCGCGGGCAGACGCTCGGTCGGCCGGTACTCGGTGCCATCGCTGCGGGAGCGGTCGTGCTGACCCTCCTGCTCTACCTGGTGACCTCCATCCACAGCCGGATCCAGTTCGTCCTCATCGCGCTGATCCTGTTCGGCATCGGGCAGACGATCGCGTCGGTCATGGTGGAGGGGTCACGGCGGGCGCGGGACCGGCTCGTCACCTCGGCCGTGTTCGGCTCGTTCCTCCTCGCGCTCATCCCGCTGCTGGCGATCATCATCAGTGTCGTGACGCGGGGCGCGGAGCGGCTGGACGGGAACTTCCTCACGCATTCGATGCGCAGCATCAATGCCCGGGAGGCCGGCGGCGGCGTCTACCACGCGATCATCGGGACCCTCGAGCAGGTCGGGCTGGCGAGCGTCATGGCGGTGCCGTTCGGGCTGCTGGTCGCCATCTACCTGGTCGAGTACGGAACCGGCCGGATCAGCCGCGTGATCAGCTTCTTCGTGGACGTCCTGACCGGCCTCCCGTCGATCATCGCCGGTCTGTTCGTGCTGGGCTTCTGGATTCTCGCGCTGGGGCAGAGCTTCTCCGGTTTCGCCGGTGCCCTCGCCCTGACGATCCTCATGATTCCGGTGGTCGTGCGCTCCGCCGAGGAGATGCTGAAACTCGTTCCCGACGAGCTGCGCGAGGCGAGCTATGCGCTCGGTGTCGCCCGGTGGCGGACGATTCTGAAGGTGGTGCTCCCGACCGCGCTGCCGGGAATCGTCACCGGCGTCATGCTGGCCGTCGCCCGGGTCGCCGGCGAGACGGCGCCGCTGCTGCTGACCGTCTTCGGCGCGAACTCGATCAACTTCAACCCGTTCTCCGGTGAACAGTCGGCCCTTCCGCTGTACATCTACTCACAGGCCGGACAGCCGCAGCAGGTCGCGATCGACAGAGCCTGGGCCGCGGCGCTCACGTTGATTATCATCATCATGCTGCTCAATCTGCTCGCTCGGCTCGTGGCGCGCCGGGCGACGATCAAGTAGCCCGTGGTGGCCGTCGTCGTCCGCCCAGGGCGCCAGTCGGCAGTCCGGGTACTGCCTTCTTCCACGAACCGACCGACCGCACAAACACCTGAGTCGAGGTAGCAATGGCCACCCGTATCGACATCTCCGGGCTGACCGCCTACTACGGGAAGTTCAAGGCCGTAGCCGACGTGAACCTGACGATCGAGCCCAAGACCGTGACGGCCTTCATCGGCCCGTCCGGCTGCGGGAAGTCGACCGTCCTGCGGACGCTCAACCGGATGCACGAGGTCCTCCCCGGAGCCAGGGTCGAGGGCAAGGTCCTGCTCGACGGGGAGGACCTGTACGGCCCCGGGGTCGACCCGGTGAACGTCCGCCGCAACGTCGGCATGGTCTTCCAGCGGCCCAACCCGTTCCCCACGATGTCGATCTACGAGAACGTCATCGCCGGGCTGAAGCTGAACGGCATCCGCAAGAAGGCACTGCTCGACGAGCGGGTCGAGGAGTCGCTGCGCGGCGCCAACCTGTGGGACGAGGTCAAGGACCGGCTCAACCGGCCCGGCGCCGGGCTGTCCGGAGGCCAGCAGCAGCGACTGTGCATCGCCCGCGCGATCGCCGTCGAGCCGCAGGTGCTGCTCATGGACGAGCCGTGCTCCGCGCTCGACCCGATCTCCACCCTCGCGATCGAGGACCTGATCCAGAAGCTCCGGTCCAGCTACACGATCGTCATCGTCACGCACAACATGCAGCAGGCGTCCCGCGTGAGCGAGACGACGGCCTTCTTCTCCCTGGAGAAGACCGGCGACCCGGGACGGCTGGTGGAATGCGACCGCACCTCGCAGATCTTCAGCAACCCGAAGGAGAAGCGCACCGAGGACTACGTCTCCGGGCGGTTCGGCTGAGATCTCCCGACGTGTGGCCGACGGCCAGCGGCGGGGGCGACGGTGCGGTCGCCTCCGCCGCGCCAGATCACGGGCAGCCCTCGCCCTCGCTGCTCATAGCCGACGACGAGGCGAACGACGAACTGCTACCGGCATTGCGCGGCCGGGGCGTGGAGGTCAGCGTCGTCACCGACGGCGCCCAGGCCCTCGTCGAGATCGGTCGGCTCGACCCGTCGGCCGTGCTGATCAGCGCACGGCTGCCGGTGGTGGACGGCGTCACCGTGATCCGCACGGTCCGCTCGGTGGCGGGCCGGGACACCACGCCCATCCTGTTCGCGGTCGGCCCCGGTGACCGGGAACAGGCCGCGGCGGCGCTCGAGGCCGGGGCGAGCGCCTGCGTGGGCAAGCCGTACCGCCTGCACGAGGTGCTGGCGATGGTCGGTGCCGTCGGCGGCCTGGCGGCCGTCACGGCCGGCCTGGACGGCTCGGGCGGTCTGAGCGGTTCAGGCACCCGGATGACGCCGGCCGCGGGCCGCGCCGGCTCGTCCGGAGGCCCGGAGGGCGCCGGCGGCTTCGGCGGGCTCCTCACCGCCGGCGGCACGGGCCGGCCAGGGTTGGCCGGCGTGTTGGCGGTCCCCGCGGCATCGAGCGTGCTGCGCTCCGGGCCGGTCGTTCTCGACGTCGACGCGCACGAGGTCACCGTGGACGGCCGCGCCGTCCACATGCCGCCACGGGAGTTCCGGCTGCTGCACCTGCTGCTCGGGCACGCCGGGCGGGTCGTCACCAGGGAGACCCTGCTCACCGAGGTCTGGGGCTCGGCCGACACCGACCCGAACACGCTGGCGGTGCACGTGCGCCGCCTGCGCCGCCGCCTCGGGGACTCCATCTCCGGCGCGGCCGACGGCGCCGCCGCGCAGCGACACGACTCCGCCGACGCTCCCGGCGTGTCGTCGCGCCCGGTTGTGACTTCCCGTGGCCTCATCGACGTTCATCCGCCGCTCATCGAGAGCATCCGCGGGATCGGATATCGCTTTCGGGCTCCCGCTCCGCGCCCGACCTGATTTCGGGGCGGACCATTTCACGGCACTTCCGTGCCGCCGAAGTGCCGTGAAATGGTCCGCGGAATGCGAAAGAGGGCTGCGGCGTCCGGGCGGGAGGCCCGGGGCGTCAGTGTGGAAGGGCGTAGACGCCCGGCGCCGTCCGGCTGACCAGGCCGTCCGTGAGGAGCCCGGCGAGCGCCCGGTCGCGCTGGACGGGCTCGTCCCACACCGCGTCGAGGTCGGCCTGCTCGACCGGCCCGGTCGCCTCCCGGAGCACGGCCAGCAGACGGCCGCGCACCTGGCGGTCGGTCCCGGCGTAGCCCTGCGGGCGCCGGGCCGGGCCCTCGAAGGGCGGGCTGCCGGCCGCCAGCCACGCGCACCCGTCCCGGACGGGGCACGCGGCGCAGCGGGGCGCCCGGGCCACGCAGACCAGCGCGCCCAGCTCCATGAACGCCGCGCTCGCCCGCGCCGCGGTCTCCGGGTCCGCCGGCAGCAGGTCGGCGACCAGCGCGAGGTCGCGCCGGGAGACCGACGTCGGTCCCTCGGCGACCCCCTCGACAGCCCGGGCGACCAGGCGGCGGACGTTCACGTCGATCACGGCGTGGCGCTGCCGGAAGGCGAACGCCGCCACGGCCCTGGCCGTGTAGCTCCCGACACCGGGCAGTGCCAGCAGGTCGTCAAGCTCGTCCGGGACGGTGCCGCCGTGCCGTTCCAGCATCGCGGTGGCGGCCTGGTGCAGTCGCAGAGCCCGGCGGGGGTAGCCGAGGCGCCCCCACGCCCGCACGGCCTCACCGGAGGGCTCCGCGGCGAGGTCGGCCGGTGTCGGCCAGCGGCTGAGCCACTCCGCCCAGACCGGCAGGACCCGGTTGACCGGCGTCTGCTGCAACATGATCTCGCTGACGAGGACGCCCCACGGCGTCGTCTCGGGCCGCCGCCAGGGCAGGTCGCGGGCACAGACCGCGAACCACTCCAGCACCTCGTCAGCCATTCGCACGGATGTCATCGCGGGAATCGTCTCAAGCCCCGGCACACCGCCCACCGCCGGCCCTCAGCCCGCCCGCGGCCGCCTCCCGCCACCGCACCGCCTACCGCGGCGCTCTCAGACGTAGCGTTCGAGGATGCTCGACTCCGCGAGCCGGGAGAGCCCCTCACGGACCGCGCGGGCGCGGGTCTCACCGACGCCGTCAACCGCCTGGAGGTCGTCGACCCCGGCGGCGAGCAGCTTCTGCAGGGTGCTGAAGTGGTCGACGAGGCGGTCCACCACCATCCGCGGCAGGCGCGGGACCTTGGCCAGCATCCGGTAGCCACGCGGGCTGATCTGGCGGTCGAGGATGTCCGCCCCGCCGGAGAAGCCGATCACCCGGGCGATGACGGTCAGGTCGAGCAGGTCCGTCGGTGACATCGCGGACAGCTCGGCGAGCACCTGGGCGGCGTTGCCCGCCCGCGAGCCGACCGGCAGGTAGTCGCGCACGGTGAGCTCGCGCTCGGTCTCGACGCCGGCCATCAGCTCCTCGAGCTGCAGCGACAGCAGCCGGCCGTCCGTCCCGAGCTCGACGACGTAGCTCTCGATCTCGTCGGCGATCCGCCGGACCATCTCCAGCCGCTGGCTCACCGAGATCGCGTCACGGACGGTGACCAGATCCTCGATCTCCAGCGCCGAGAGGGTGCCGGCGACCTCGTCGAGGCGCAGCTTGTAGCGTTCGAGCGTGGCCAGCGCCTGGTTGGCGCGGGAGAGGATGGCCGCGGCGCCGTCGAGCACGTACCGCCGCCCCGCCACGTACAGAGCGATGATGTGCATCGACTGGCTGACCGAGATCACGGGGAAGCCGGTCTGCTTCGCGACCCGCTCCGCGGTGCGGTGCCGGGTGCCGGACTCCTCGGTCGGGACCGTCGGATCCGGGACGAGGTGCACGGCGGACCGCACGATCCGCGCGAGGTCGGAGGAGAGCACGATCGCGCCGTCCATCTTCGCCAGCTCGCGCAGGCGGGTGGCCGAGAACTCCACGTCGAGCTCGAATCCGCCGGTGCACAGGCCCTCGACGACCTTGTCGTGGCCGAGCACTATGAGCGCTCCGGTGTGCCCACGCAGGATGCGCTCGAGACCGTCACGGAACGGGGTACCGGGCGCGACCGCGGCGAGTGTCGCCCGGAAGATGTCATCCCCGGGTGGTCCTGCCATCAGGCTCCCTCGTTGTTCTTCGACGTCCTGTGCGTCGAACGCCCCCACCGTGTCGTGCCCGTCGCCGTAATGGTATCGGTAAGTCGCATGCGGATCAGTGTGGGCTCACAGCGGCCTCACCATATCCGGCAATCACCAAAGCAGGTTCATTCGTCGTACATGTGCGCAATGGCCGCGATAAGGTCCGGTACTTCCTGGACGGTCAACCCTTCCGGCGCCTCTCCGGACCCGGTCGGCACGAGCGCCCGGCGGAAGCCCAATCGGGCCGCCGCGGCGAGCCGCGTACGCACCGCGCCCACCGAACGCACCTCGCCCGCCAGGCCCACCTCGCCGATCGCCACCAGATCACCGGGCAGCGGCCGGTCGCGGGCGGCGCTCACCGTGGCCAGCGCCACCGCCAGATCCGCCGCCGGCTCGGCGAGCCGAACCCCGCCGACCGTCGCCGTGTAGACGTCCGCGCGGCCGAACCGGACCCGCGCCCGCCGCTCGACGACGGCGAGGATCATCGCCACCCGGGCGGCGTCCAGCCCCGACACCGCGCGGCGCGGCACCTGCGCCGACGCCTCCGCCACCAGTGCCTGCACCTCGGCGACCAGCGGACGCCGGCCCTCCACCGTCACCGTGACGCAGGTGCCGGGTACGGCCGCCGGCCCGGCGCCGCCGGACCGCGACAGGAACAGCCCGCTGGGATCGGCGACCTCGCGGATGCCCGAGTCGTGCATCTCGAAGCAGCCCACCTCGTCCGCCGGGCCGTAGCGGTTCTTGCCGGCCCGGAGGAGACGCAGCGTCGAGTGCCGTTCGCCCTCGAAGTGCACGACGACGTCCACCAGGTGCTCGAGCAGCCGCGGCCCGGCCACGGCGCCCTCCTTCGTCACGTGGCCGACCAGCACGGTCGCCAGGCCCAGCGCCTTGGCGGTGCGGATCAGGGCGCCGGTCACCTCGCGCACCTGCGTCACCCCGCCGGCCGACCCGTCGAAGCCGGAGGAGGAGATGGTCTGCACCGAATCGACGACCAGCAGGGCCGGCTGGACCTGCTCGACATGGGTGAGCACCGCGCCAAGATCGGTCTCGGCCGCCAGCCAGAGATCGGGATGCAGCGCGCCCGTCCGCCCGGCGCGCAGGCGGACCTGGGCGGCGGACTCCTCCCCGGTGATGATGAGCGAGCGCGACCCGGTGGCCGCGCTGCGGGCGGCGACCTCCAACAGCAGGGTCGACTTGCCCACACCCGGCTCCCCGGCGAGCAGGATCACCGCCCCGGGGACGATCCCGCCGCCGAGCACGCGATCAAGCTCACCGATGCCGGTGGGCCGCGAGCGGGCGGTCGTCACGTCGACCGCCGTGACCGGGGTGGCCGGCGCCGTCACCGGGGCCGCGGCCCCGATGCGACCGGTGCCACCCAGCCCACCCGAGAACCCGCCGGCCCGGCGGGGGGCGGGTGCCTGCGCCTCGAGGGTGCCCCAGGCCTGGCAACGCGGGCACCGGCCGGCCCACCGAACGGCCTCGGCCTCGCAGGCCGAGCACCGGAAACCACCCGCGGGGTTGCGGGAACCCGCGCCCGCCCGCGAGGAGGCACGCCCTGCGCCCGCACCGGACCGCGCCGCGGGACCTGTAGACGACATGGCGGCCACCGTAGCCGGTAGGTCCGACAATCAGGGCGAGCTCCCACCTCCAGCAGGGCGGGCTCCCACCTCCGGGCACTACTGAGGAGCCCCTCAGGGCACCGGCGAGGAGCTGCTCGGCACCAGAGCGCGGGCCTGATCCCCGAAGCCGGGCCCAGCGGCTGAACCGCGGCCTGGCGGCCGAAACGGGACCTGCTCACAGAAATGTGGCGGGTCAGTAAGTCCATGGACTTACTGACCCGCCACACTTCGTACAGATCAAGGGAAGACGGCGGGCGGACGGTCGTCGGGGCCCGGCAGCCTGCCTGGCCCCGACCTGGCGACCTGCCCCGGCCGCCGGCCGCGGGTGGGTCACCAGCGCGTCACCGGCCGATGGGAAGGGGGCACCCACCGCTCGCGGAATGCGGCGGGCCCCGGCCGGGACAGCGTGCCGGCGACACCTCTGCCGCGCTGTCCGCTGCCGAGCCGTCCGCTGGTGAGCCGTCCGTCCGCGGCCGGCCGGCGGACGGCTCGGCGGACGGCTCAGTGGTGCGCGACGGCGTCCTCGGGATCCGGGCGTGGGACCTCGCGGAAGATGAGGGAGAGGTCCACGTCACCGTGGTGGCTGACGAGGGCGGCGGCGGGCGGGACCAGGATCATGGCGCTGGTCAGGTCGGCCGCCGTCGCGCCGGGGGCGAGGACCAGCTCGTGCTCCACCAGTAACCCGTTCCGGACCGTGACGACTTCCGCCAGCGACGGCGGTGGACCTCCGGATACGGGTCTGGGTTCCGGCATGAGTTCACCGGTGTCGACGGTGTTCATCGTGCATGCTGCCTTCCTGTTGCTGGCGGTCCACCGACTTCGGTGTCGCGGGCGGGATCGGAGACAGGTGTGTTCAGCGCGCGTTGGTCCCGCCGGCGGGACCTGGTCCCGGCTGTGGGGCTGACCGGTGGAGCTGGGGGTTCCGTCGGACAGCCGGTGCCGGCCGGGCCTGTTCGGCGGGCGGAGCGCGGTCGGCGGCACCCGGTGCTTGCGGTGACCGGCGACCGAACTCGACATGAACGATCGGCGACGCGATGGCGACGGCTGGCAGCGCCGTCGCCGAGCTCGCGGGAGTTCCGGGTGGTTCCCTGGCGAGTCCGGGTGAGACCGGAGGGGCGTCGTCGTCGCCGTGACGTGCGTTCGGGTCGAGCCTGAACCACCTCCTGACTCTGCGGTTATGAGGCAATGCTGTCAGCTACCGCTTGTTTGCTTTATAGCAAACGGCCGGCTGGCCGGGAAGGCAAGGGACGATCTCCGGTCAGAGTTGGACGTCTGGTGACGCGGGACGAAAGTCCGGTTCGTATGCGTAATCAGAAGTCCGAAATGGTGCGTTCGCAGTGTCTTGTAAGCGGTGTGCGCGACCTTGTGTCTGGGGGTGGTCTCGTCGGCGGGCCGCCACGGGGACCCACGCCGGCCTGCCGACGAGACGTCACGCGAGAGACCACGCGACCCGCGGCGCGCGATAGGCCCGCTCAGGGCGCGGCGGCTTCGAGAACAGCCTGGACCCGCGCGAGCGCGTCCGTTACGCCGGTGGCCACCTGGACCGACGTCGGTTGATCGCGGTGCCTCGGGTCGCCCGCCGGCGGCGTCGGCGCCCAGCTTCGCAGGCTCACGACGGGGACGCCCGTCCGCAACGCCAGGGCGACCTCGGACAGCGTGCCCCAGCCGTGTCCGACGGCCACCACCGCGGCGGCGGAACGGACCACGAGCGCGTTCCGTGCCTCCCCGAGACCGGTGGGAACGACGACGTCGATCCACGGGTTGGCCGTGGCCGGATCGTTGCCTGGAAGCAGGCCCAGGGTCCGCCCGCCGGCTGCCCGGGCGCCCCGCGAGGCCGCGGCCATCACGCCGCCGAGGCCGCCGGTCACGACGGTCAGCCCCAGCCTCGCCAGGCCCGCGCCCAGGCGCTCGGCGTCGGTTTCCTGCTCCGGTGTCGCCTCGCCCGGACCGATGACGGCAACCTGTCGCATGCGCTCACGACTCCGTTCCACCGCCGGTCATGGTGCCTCTGTGTGTAGCGTGCAACTACTGAAGGTAGCTAAATGGGTCGTGTGTGGGTTGTCGACTCGTGTCGAAACCCATGGCCGGGATGTGTTCCTGTTTGAGTGCGGTTCATGTCCGTCGATGTTCACCCTTCGTTCACTCGGCATCGCTTCGATTCTCGCCGGCACCCCGATCCGGGGGGCGGGACCAGATCCGCGCCGCGAGGCGCGAACCAGATGGACGAAGGATTGCTAGTGAACCTAGGCAAGCGTCAGATCGTCGCGGGCCTCGCCGCCGCGGCGCTGCTCTCTCTGGCCGCGTGTGGCTCGGACGACAACACCGACACGGCGGACGGGACCGCGTCCACGGCCTCCGCCGGCGCGATCGACTGCGCCAAGGGGTCGATCACCGGGTCGGGGTCCTCCGCGCAGAAGAACGCGATGGACGAGTGGGTCTCGGCCTACCAGGACGCGTGTGACGGCGCCACCATCAACTACCAGAGCACCGGCTCGTCGACTGGACGCCAGCAGTTCATCGACAAGCAGATCACCTTCGCGGGTTCCGACTCCGCGCTGAAGGACGACCAGAAGACCGCGGCGGACGCCCGCTGCACCGGCGGTGCGGCCGTCGACATCCCGATGGTCGTCGGGCCCATCGCGCTCATCTACAACCTCGACGGCGTCGACACGCTGAACCTCAGCGCGTCGAACATCGCGAAGATCTTCTCTGGTGCGATCACCAAGTGGAACGACCCGGCGATCGTCGCCGACAACGACGGCGCGAGCCTGCCGGACGCTCCGATCCAGTCGGTCCACCGCTCGGACGGCTCGGGCACGACGGACAACTTCACCAAGTTCCTCAAGGGCGCCGCGGCGTCCGACTGGACCTTCGAGGGCGGCTCCGACTGGACCGCGCCGGGTGGCCAGGGCGCCAAGGGCAGTGACGGTGTGACCTCGACCGTCAAGTCCACCCCGAACGCGATCGGCTACGTCGAGCTCTCCTACGCGGAGAACGCCAGCCTGTCGACCGCGCTGATCGGCAACGCCGCTGACGAGTTCGTCGAGGTGAGCACCGACGCCGCCTCGATCGGCATCAGCTCCGCCAAGGTCGCCGAGGGTGACGACCTCAAGCTCACCTTCGACTACACCACGGCGACCAAGGGTGCCTACCCGATCTACCTGGCCACCTACGAGATCGCCTGCACCGCTGGCACTCCCGCCGACCAGGCTCCGCTCCTCAAGAGCTTCCTGACCTACATCGCGTCCGCGGACGGCCAGGCCGCGATCACGGAGCTCGGCTACGCCCCGCTGCCGGACGAGATCGCCACGAAGGTCCGCGCCGTCATCGCCAAGATCGCCTGACGGATAGAACTGGCTGACGGGCTGACCAGCATGTCCTTCCGCGGCCGGGGCACCGTCGCCCCGGCCGCGGAACCTGGTTTTCCGGGCGGTCGCCCC
>NZ_UBIZ01000499.1:0-9856 GCF_900465275.1 Parafrankia sp. Ea1.12
CCGCCCGGCCCACCGGGCGTCCCACCCGCCGCACCGCCGGCAGCGGGAGCCGGGGACTCGGCCGGGGCCGCGCCGTCGGACGCCGCCGGGGGCCGCCGTTCGGACGCCACGGCCGCCTCGTCCGCGGCCGCCGCCTCCTCGGCCGCCACCTCCTCCTCGGCCGCCAGCTCGTCGCCCGCGAGATCGCCCAGGGTCAGGCCGCCCAGTCGCGGGATGGAGCCGCGGTCGGAGACCACCGTGGCTCTCTGCTGGCTCTGGAGAAGCTGCAGGAGCGCGATGACCTCCCCCAGCGTCAGCCCGGAGGGCGTGGTGGACGTGGTGGCCGAGCTACCGCTGTCCTTCGGGGGCCTGTGTCCGCCGTGCCCGTAGTCGGAGCTGTCGGCGTCATCGTCCGCCCCCGTCGGGGATCCGACCACGAGAACCGTCGCGGTGAGGGTGAGCGGGGACGTCCCCGCGGCCGGGACCCCTGTGGCCCCGGCCGCCGCCGGCACGCCGGTGGCCGGGAGCGGGACCGCGCCCGGGGCGGCGACCGGAGCCGCGGCCGGCGGGGCACCGGTGCCGGTCGCGGTGAGCAGCTTCGTCCCCAGCGACATGAAGCTGACCGGGACCGCGATCCTCCCCGCGGCGTCCGCCGTGGTCGCGTCCGACGGGACGCCGTTGGCCGCGATCTCGACGAGCGTGCCCGGCGCGAAGCCGCACCCGCCGAAGGTGGTGCTCTCGCCGACCAGCAGGCGCGAGTGGCCCACCCGACCCGAGCCGCACCCGGGAGCGGTCAGCGCCGCCACCGTCCTCCCGGCGGGAACGGGCAGGGGAACGGCGCCGGGAGCGGACACGCCGCCGGCGGGGCCGGCCGTGAGGACAGGCCCCCTGGCAGCTGTGGGGACACCGGGGGCCGCGGGACCCGTCGCGGCCCCCGCGGCCCCCGCGAGCAGGACCTCCACCGTCACGATCAGTAGCAGGAAGACGGCCAGGACCGCACCCATCGCAACCATCCGCCTACCGGACGGGACGGCTTCCAGACACGCAGGCACACTCATCGACGACCCCCACCGTCGCGGCTGGCGGCCTAGCCGTCGACAACCGGCAGCCTAGGAGCGACTACTCTCCGTGTCCATAACCTGCTGAGGCCCCGAAGGGACGGCGGGTAGCCGGCCCCGGCGCGCGGTGACCAGCAGGCGCCCGGCGCCCAGCCGGTAGGGCGTGCCGTCCGGATCGGAGTGGCGTCCGATGTCGGTGAAGCCCGCCGCGCCCAGCAGGTCACCGATATGCCCGCACGTGTAGACGTGATGGACGGCGGCGGTGTCCAGCACGTCGTCACCGCGGGTGAACCGGTATCTGCTGAGCATCCGGCTGCGGGCCACGTCGTAGTCGACCGTCGCCTCCGTCGTGATGTCACCGGTCCGCATGACGCGCGCCTCGCCGGTGAAGCCGGGCAGGACGGACTCCGCCGTCGCGCCGAAGTCGAGGACGAGGCCCCCGCCGGGGCGCACCGCCGCGGCGAGGGAACGGACGAACTCCGCGGTCTGCGCGGGGGTGAGGTAGCCGAAACTGTTACCGAGGCACACCGCCGCGTCGAAGGAGCCCGACGGGGCGATCTCCCGCATGTCCCCGAGAACGAACTCGACGGCAGTGCCCGTGGCCGCGGCGGCGCGGCGGGCGTGCTCGATCGCCTCCGCCGACAGGTCCACGCCGGTCACCCGGTGGCCGCGCTCCGCCAGCGCGAGGCTGTGCCGGCCGCTTCCGCACGGGACGTCGATGATCCGCGACCCCGGCGCGAGCCCGAGGCGCGTCTCGACGAAGTCGACGTCGGCGGCGGTCATCTCCGGCGTCGCCGCGCGGCGCCAGAACTCGTTCGGCAGTTCGGTGAAGAACTCGGTGAACCACTCGGGCGAGGGTTCGCCGGTCTGGTCGGTGAGCTGAGTGGAGGAAGAAGAAACAGAAGAATGTGCGGACAACGCCGAGATCTCCTTGCTGGTGCTCTGCAGGGTGACGACATATGTCACCGGGCACCAGGAGTCACGCGCCGCGTCCCGCGGTCAGCGCTGAGCGCCACCGCGCCGGGTCGACGGGTGACCTCCGGAAGCCCGGGACTGTTCCCGGGCAGCCATGGCTTCCTCCACTGTCGGCGCCGGCTGTGTGTTTCCGGCGCTGCCGCGGTCACTGTAGGCCAGCCCGTCACGAACCGTCAAAGTTATTTTCCGGCCGGCGGCGCGCGGTGTCGGAACACCCGCCTGGTCGGCACACCCTCGCCGGGTGTCGGCGGGATCGGCTACAGCGCCAGCCACAGCCGAGCGCCAATACGGTCAGAGCTTCGGGAACTGGCGGTCTGCCTGCTCGCCGGGCTCCAGCAGCCCGGCGGCCGCGCCGACGATCCGCTCGTCGGGGCGGCCGATGACCGACTCGTCCCGGCCGGGGTAGTCCAGCCGGGAAAGGACGTACCGCATCGCCTCGAGCCGGGCCCGCTTCTTGTCGTTGCTCTTGATGACCGTCCACGGGGCCTCGGGGATGTCGGTGTAGAAGAACATCGATTCCTTGGCCTCGGTGTAGTCGTCCCACCGGTCGAGCGCCGCGAGGTCGACCGGGCTGAGCTTCCACTGCCGCACCGGGTCGATCTGACGGATGAGGAACCGCGTCTGCTGCTCCCGGCGGGAGACCGAGAACCACAGTTTGACGAGGTGAATGCCGCTGCGGACGAGCATCCGCTCCAGCTCGGGCGCCTGGCGGAGGAACTCCCGGTACTCCTCCGGGGAGCAGAAGCCCATCACCCGCTCGACCCCGGCCCGGTTGTACCAGGAGCGGTCGAACATGACGATCTCGCCGGCGGTGGGCAGGTGGGCGATGTACCGCTGGAAGTACCAGGTCCCGCGCTCGGTCTCGGTCGGCTTCTCCAACGCGACGACCCGGGCGCCGCGCGGGTTGAGATGTTCGGTGAACCGCTTGATGGTGCCGCCCTTGCCGGCCGCGTCGCGCCCCTCGAAGACGAGGACGAGCCGCTGCCCGGTGTCCTTCACCCAGTACTGCAGCTTCAGCAGCTCGATCTGCAGCAGCCGCTTGTCCCGCTCGTACTCGTCGCGGGAGAGCCGCTGCGCGTACGGGTAGTTCTCCCGCCAGGTGTCGATGGTCGTCCCGTCGGGCCGGAGCAGGATCGCGTCGTCGGCGTCCTCCTCGACGACCGTCAGCGAGCGGACGTCCGCGCCCAGGTACTCGACCGGGAGCACGCCGGGCGGCGCCTCGGCGGCGGCACGCAGACCAGGAGTCGCGGTGGTCAGGTCACTCATGGCAGCCTCCGGTGGCGGTAGCGGGCCGTCGTCGGATACGGCACGTCCCGGGCCGCTTGCCTGCCGGGCGGCCTGTCTGCCGGGCGGCCTGTCTGCCGGGCGGCCTGTCTGCCGGGCGGCATCGCCTCCCGGTCGGCGTTGTCTCCCGGTCCGCCTTGTCCGCGACGTACCCGCTCCGGGGGTGCGGCAGGCCGGGAGATCCCGCGGCGCCCCGGCCGTCCTCCCCGATCCCACCACCGACCTGGCCGGACGGACCTCGCCGAGCTGGGTGTTCATCATCTGTTCCCCAGATGAACACAAGTCGACCCGCCCGGGAGCCAGATCCGCGGGCCGATGCCCGGGGATGGGACCGCGCTACCCTCTATTTGACCAGTGTTCAAATGGCGAGCGGAGGTCGGATCACCGTGCAGCGACAGAAGGAACTGGACCTGACCGGCAAAGTCGTGATCATCACGGGGGCCAGCCGGGGCGTCGGCCGGCAGGCAGCCCAGACGTTCGCCCGCCGCGGCGCGAACCTGGTCCTGGCCGCACGAACGGTCGAGCCGGACAGAACCCTGCCCGGCGCCCTGAACGAGACACTGACGCAGATCGAGAACACGGGCGCCAGCGCGATCGCCGTGCAGACCGACTTAGCCAGCGAGGCGGATCTCCAGCACCTGGTCGACGCCGCCGTCGAGCGGTTCGGTGGCGTCGACGTGCTCATCAACAACGCGGCGGCCACCACCGGCGACATCTGGTCCAAAAGATTCCTGGAGCTGACACGCGAGGACTGGCTGTACCAGTTCGACGTCAACCTCCACGCGCCCTTCACCCTCATACAGTCAGTGACACCGATCATGGAACGTCGCGGCGGCGGGCGCATCCTCAACCTCAGCACCGGCAGCGGTGAGGTCTTCCGCCAGCCCGAGGAGCTCCCCAAGCTCGAGAACATCGGCGAGTTCAGCCTCGCCGTGCCCGGCTACTACTCCAGCAAGCGAGCACTCGACCGGCTCGGCAACGTCCTCGCCCCCGAGCTCGCCCGGAAGGGCATCGCCGTGATCGGCATGCACCCGGGCCTGGTGGCCACCGAGCTCGTCGCCATCCGCGTCAAGGAGGCCGGCCTCGACGACAGCGTGGCCGTGCCGATGGACGTCCCCGCCCGCATGCTCGCCTACTTCGCCTCGTGCGCCGAGCCCATGGAATACACCGGACGCCTGTTCTGGGCCGAACGTGAACTCAAGGAGCTCGGGATCGACCTGGACGACCAGCCCACGACCACCACCTGAACCGGAGCGACGGGACGGCCGGGGCGCCCGGGTCACCGCTACCAAAGGGAAGATCATGAATCTGGAGAAGTACGGGCCGTGGGCGCTGGTCGTCGGCGGCTCGGAGGGCATCGGTGAGAGCTACGCCCGAAAGCTGGCCGCCCAGGGATTCAGACTGGTCCTCACGGCCCGCAAGACCGGTCCTTTACAGGTGCTCGCTGATGACCTGCGCGCGGGCGGCGCGGAGGTACGCATCCTGTCCGTCGACCTGAGCGAGCCGGACGCCCTGGAGCGGACACGGACCGTGACCGACGACATCGAGGTCGGCCTGCTCATCTACAACGCCGGCGCCAACAGCGTCCGCGGTGATTTCGTCGGGTTGGATCCCGCGGTCTACCGGTCGGTCATAGCCGTCAACGTGCTCGGTCAGGCCGAGTTCGCGCGGCACTACGGCGGCCTCATGTGCGCGCGCAAGCGCGGGGGGATCATCCTGTCCGGCTCGGGCGCCAGCTTCATGGGCGCGCCGTCCCTGGCCGCCTACTGCGGGTCGAAGGCCTTCAGTCGCATTTTCAGCGAAGCGCTGTGGATCGAGTGCGAACAGTACGGAGTCGACGTACTGCACCTCAGCATCGGCTTCACGGCCACTCCGGCGATGGCCCGGCTGGGTTATCCCCTCGACGCCGCTCAGGCGCCCGACGAAGCCGCCCAGGAAGCCCTGGACAACATCGCCAATGGTCCGCTGTGGATCGCGGGCGGACAGTCGTCTCTCGAGACCGCGGTGAACCGGTCCACGGTTCCGGGGCGAGCCGAGGCAGTTCGGGCGTTCGCCACCCCGGGACGGTTCTGACGCCGCTCGAGCCCGGCGGGCGTGGGCCCCGTGGCCGGCGGCGGTGACGGTGTGGTCGCCAGCGATCCGCCGCCGGTCAGCACGGGTGCCGTCAGCGGCCGCGGTCAGCCCGCACGGTCAGCAAATGCGGTCAGCGGGTTTCCGGCGGCGCGGCGGCGTCGCGGCCGAGCGCGGCGAGACCGGCGGTCACCAGGTGCCGCAGGAGTTCGGGACGGCGCCCGGGGCGGCGGGCGAGGAACTCCGCGGGCGGCAGCACGACCCGGCCCGCCGACTCGTGCGTGCGCTCCCAGGGAGCGAGCTCGGTGACCATCGCGGCCCGGACCACCATGTACGTCAGATCATCCGGACCGAACAGGTCAGACTGGATGACCTCGACGGGCACCAGCGCGCCGAGCCTGATCCGGGCCTCCTCCCAGGCCTCCCGGCGCACGGTCTGCTCGACGGACGTCTCGTCGGCCCGGACGTGCCCACCGGGCAGGTCGAGGCCGCGGGCCAGATCCGCGAGTACCAGCCCGCCCTCCGGCGTCACCGCGACGACGCTCGCGCTGGTGACGGCGGCGAACGGCGGATCCACCGCCGACCCCAGGAACGTAAAGGTCACCCCGGCCTTCGGCCGGCCCGCCGTCGACCGCCGATCGGCCGCACCGGTGCTCACGACCGACCCGCCGACCGGCTCACCGGCCGAACCCCCGGCCGAACCGCCGGCCGAACCGCCGGCCGAACCGCCCACACCGTGATCATCAGACCTCCCGAGGCGACCTGAGTTCAATCGCGCGATTTGTATCCGCGACGGAGCCTACAAAACCCGCCTGGGCTGCTGTTACGCTGCCGCCACCTGAATGACGACCTCGAGTGGGTACTCAGGAGGCACGGTTCAGAAATGGCAGACATCCAGCGTGCGGCCGGGATTTCCAACCTCGATGCCGACACCGGAGACGCGAGACCGGCTCCCCGCCGGAAAACACTCAGCAGCCCCTACCTGCACCGCCTCCAGCGCCGCCATTTCCTGCTGTTCGACATCATCCCGATTCTTGGCACCATCGCCGCGCTCGGATTCCTCACCGTGCACCCGTTCGGCTTCACCGAGCTCGGGCTGCTGGCGTCGATGTGGCTGCTGACCGGGCTCGGTGTCACCGTCGGATATCACCGGCTGTTCACCCATCGGACGTTCAGGACAACGCGCGGCGTCTCGGCCGTGCTAGCGGTTCTGGGCTCGATGGCCGGCCAGGGCGGGATGGTCTCCTGGGTCGCCCTGCACCGGCGGCACCACGAGTGCAGCGACCGCACCGGCGATCCGCACTCCCCCAATCTCGCCGGCGGCGGGCTGCGCGGCCGGCTCCACGGGCTGGCGCACTCCCATTTCCTGTGGATGCGCCGCCACGAATACCCCAACATCGCCCACTACGCTCCCGACCTGCTGAGAGACCGCGCGCTGGCCCGGATCGGGCGGCGCTACGACTACTGGGTCCTCCTGGGCCTGCTGATCCCGACGCTCGTCGGCGGCCTGGTCTACTGGAGCTGGGCCGGGGCGGTGAGCGGGTTCCTCTGGGGCGGCCTGGTGCGGATCTTCGTCCTCGAGCACATCATCTGGTCGATCAACTCCTTTCTGCACATGTTCGGCACCCGGGCTTTCGACTCCCGGGAGAACAGCAGGAACGGCGGTGTCTTCGGGCTGCTGACCCTGGGCGAGTCGTGGCACCACAACCACCATGCCTTTCCGGAATCCCCCTCCTTCGGCCTGGCCTGGTACCACCTGGACCCGGGGTACTGGCTCATCAGGACCCTCGCGGCGTGCGGCCTCGCCTGGGACCTCAAGGTTCCGTCCACGGAACGCATAGCCGCACGAAGAGTGCCGAGAACCGCCGGGACGGCGACCGGCCCGGCGACATAGGGAGCGGACACAAGTGGAGGGGATACAAATGGAGGGGACACCAATGGAGTCGACACAGCCGGAAATCGCGGGATGGTGCCGGGAGTACCTGGCCGGACTTCTCGAGGTCCCCGCGGGAACCCTCGATCTGGACGCCGACTTCGATCGGCTGGGCATCGATTCGGCCCTGGCGGTATCCCTGCTCACCGAGGTCGAGGACCGTTACGGCGTCGAGCTCGCCGCCGAGGAGCTTTTCGCCAATCCCAGCCTGAACGCCGTCGCGGCACGCCTGCACGAGCAGCGACAGGCGCAACGGCAGGTGACCTGATCGTGACGCTGACCGACGAGAATGACCGGAGGGCAGAGGCAGCCGAGGCGGCTGCCGCCGTCCGCCATCACTACGACGTGGGAAACGAGTTCTTCGCACTCTGGCTGGACCGGTCTCTCACCTACTCGTGCGCCATCCGGGCGGCGGCGGACGACACCCTGGAGGCCGCCCAGGAGCGCAAGCTGCGGTTCCATCTCGACGCGATCGACGCGGGCCGCGCGCGGAGCGTGCTGGACATCGGCTGCGGCTGGGGCTCGATCCTGGAGCGGCTGTCCGGTGAGCGTGGGGTGGCGCGGTCGGTCGGCCTCACCCTCAGCGAGGAGCAGGCGGCCCACGTGCGCTCCCGCGGCCACCCCGGTGTGGACGTCCGCACCGAGGACTGGCTGCACTACTCCCCCGAGGACCGCTTCGACGGGATCATCTCGATCGGCGCGTTCGAGCATTTCGCCAGGCCCGAGGACTCGCCGGCCGAGAAGGTTCGGCGCTACCACGAGTTCTTCACCCGGACGAGGTCCTGGCTGAACGACGGGGGCGCGCTGTCGTTGCAGACGATCGCCTACGCGAACATGTCCGGCGCCGAGGCGAGCCGCTTCATGCAGCAGGAGATCTTCCCGAACGCGGAGCTGCCCACCCTGACCGAGATCGTGACCGCGGCCGAGGGCGTCTTCGAGATCCAGTCGGTGCACAACGGCCGGCTCGACTACGCCTGGACGTGCGAGCGGTGGGCCCGCCGCCTGCGCGCGCGGCGCGCGGAGGCGGGCCGGCTGGTGGGGCCCGAGGTGGTCGCCCGGTACGAGCGCTACCTGAAGCTGTCCTCCGTCGGCTTCCGGATGGGGAAGATCTGCCTGCTCAGGATCGTGCTGCGCCCTTTCCGGGACCGCTACTTCGCGGCCGGGGAGGTGCCGAGGGGATGACCCCGCGGGCACACGAAGCCGCCGTCGACGAAGCCGCGGCCACCGTTGGCGGAGCCGCCGCCGGCAGGGCCTCCGGCGGGGGCGCCGCCGGCGGAGGGCGGGCGGCGATCCGCTTCAGCCCCTTCGGCGCGGAGTTCCGCCGCGACCCCTATCCGCTGTACCGACGGATGCGCGAGGCACAGCCCGTCCACCGCACGATGGGCATGTGGGTCCTGACCCGGCACGCCGACGTGCAGGGCGTCCTGCGGGACCGCACGTTCAGCGCCGGGCTCATCCCCCAGTTGGTCAGCCGGCGGGCCGGCCAGCTGGCCCGGGCGAACGTCGACCGGGTGGTGCGGCTCGGCGAGAAGTCCCTGGTGTTCACCGACAACCCGGACCACGCGCGGCTGCGCGGGCTGGTGAACCGGGTGTTCACCGCCACCGAGGTGGCCGCGCTGCGCCCCCGCGTCGAGGAGGTCGCCGGTGGCCTGGTGCGGCGCGCCCTGGCCGCCGGCGGCATGGACGCCATCGCCGACCTCGCGGCGCCGCTGCCCGTCACGGTCATGTGCGACTGGATGGCGCTGCCGGACGGCCTGCGCGCGCAGGTCGGCCCGTGGACGCACGACATCCGGTTCCTGCTCGAACCCGGGCTGATGCGGGCCGGCGACTTCGAGCACGTGTGCGACGTCGTCGAGACGTTCGCGCGGGCTCTGGACGGGGTCGTCGCCGAGCGCCGGCAGCGGCCCGGCGGCGACCTGATCAGCCGCCTGCTCGCGGCCCGCACGGCCGGCGGGGACGCACTCACCCCCGAGGAACTGATCTTCGTCTGCATCATGTGCTTCGTCGCGGGCAACGAGACCACGAAGTCGCTGCTGGGCAATGGTCTCCTCGCGCTGCTGCGGCACCCCGACCAGGCGGCCCGCCTGCACCGCGCGCCCGAGCTGGCCGGCGACGCCGTCACCGAGGCGCTGCGCTACGACAGCCCGCTGCAGATGACCAAGCGCGTCGCGACCCGCGACATGGATGTCGACGGCCGGCGGATCCGGGCCGGCGACCAGGTGCTGCTGTGTCTCGGCGCCGCGAACCGCGACCCGGCCGTGTTCGACCGGCCGGACGAGTTCGACGTCACCCGCGCACCGAAGGCCCACCTGGCCTTCGGCCACGGCATGCACGGCTGCCTCGGCGGTCTCCTCGCCGAGATGCAGGCCCAGGTCGTCTTCGAGTGCCTCTTCGGAGCGACCACCAGCATCGAGCCGCGGACCGACCAGCTCGAGTGGCAGGACCACAGCTCCATCGTCCGGGGGCTGCGGCACCTCCCGGTGACTCTGCACGCCGCCGGCACCGTTCTCCCCCGCGCCCTCCCCCACGCCGCCGGCGGGGCGGGCGGCACCGGCGG
>NZ_UBIZ01000498.1:0-9917 GCF_900465275.1 Parafrankia sp. Ea1.12
CGACCCACAGCATCAGCGCGAGCCCCGGCACCACCCGCCACACCACCGCCGGCGAGGGTGGCCATCCGCCGTGCCGCGGCGCGGACGGCGATCCGCCGCGGCTCGACGACCAGTACCCGACCCGGGACGTGGTCTGCGAGCGCGAGCGGGACAATCGTCGTCTTGCCCGTGCCGGGCGGGGCCACCAGCACCGCGGCCCCGCCGGCGGAGCGCGACCCGTGCTCGTCACCACCGGTCAGCGCGGCGACGAGCGCCGGCAGAGTGGACCGGACGGGCAGGTCCGCCCCGGCGACCGTGAGGTCGGGCAACATGCGCCCAGTGTCCTCGGATCAACGCGGCTGAGGGCGGCGCGGCCCCGGGCTGTGGATGACCGTGTGGCGGAAGACCAGGCTGTGGAGAAACGGGCTGCCGAAGCGCGGGCCGCGGCAGACCGGGCGGCAAGCGGGCGGCGAGCGGGCGGTGCCCGCACCGAGGTGCCATCCGTTTCGGTTCTGGGGCCATCCAGCATCTTTCGCGGGGCGGGCGGGTCGGTCAGGCTTGGTGGCATCCCCGTCGGGTGATCGTCGTCGTTCGCCGCCCGGGGCGCCGCCCGGAACAACCCCGAGGGCGTCGCCCACCCGGATCCGGTTCAACGGCGAACGACCGAACCACGCAGTGAAGGGGAACGATGACCGACCTCACTCCGGTTGACCGCGAAACATGGCTCAGCGAGGAGGAACGGCTTTCACCTCGATACCGGATCGACATGCCGGTCCTTCCCTATCAGCGTCGCGCGAGTGAAGGTCCGGACTGTATCGAGGTTTCCCGGGATTCACCGCTCGACCTCCGGCAGGCCGCCGAGATGTTCGGAAACGCGGCCAAGCGGGAATGCGGCTACGATTTTCCGCTCGCCCGGGCGTTGAACTTCGGGGAGCAGCGGGTGTGGCTGCTCTCCGCCCCGCGGGTGAACGCGGTCAGCTTCGTGGCCGCCGGCGCCGTCGCTTTCAAGCTCATGGACGGGGTGTGGGAGCTCAGGTGGATGTACGTCCACCCGTTCGAGCGGGGAAAGCAGGTGATCGACTTCTACTGGCCGAGATTCGTGGCACTGTACGGCGACTTCACCGTTCAGCCGCCGGTCACGGCCACTGCCCAGGCGGTGCTGAACCGCCTGGGCTGGACCGCGCACGGCCCCCGATCCGCGGCATAGACCGGCCGACGGCCTCCCGACCGTGTCCCGACCGCGTTCCGACGGCGGGCCGGCGGTGGGCCGGCGGCGTCAGCTCGCGGGTGGCACCGGGTGGTTGGCCCGGATCACGTCGGCGGGGTCGTAGGCCGCCTTGATCCGGGTCAGCCGACGGTGGACGTCCGCGCCGAACAGCGCCTGCCCCGGCTTGGGACGCTCGGCGAAGTTCAGGTAGCACCCGCCCGTCGACCACGGTGCGAGCGAACGGTGGACGGCATCGACCGCGGCTGTCACCGCGCGGGTCGCCTCCTCGGTCGGGGTCATGCCGGCGGCGAACACCGCGAACGCCGCGTCGATCCCGTCGACGGCCCCGCCCGCCATCGCGCCGGGGCGCAACGCGCCGCCGAGGTGGCGCAGCTCGAGCGACAGCAGAGCCGGCCCGTGCGCGCGGGAGACGTCCACGAACACGTCGATGGCCTGTTCGGGCAGCTCGCCGAGCAGCATCCCGTCGCCGTGCGCGGGGACGGGGCCGGGCGGGTCCATGTGCAGCAGCCCGAACTCACCGACCGGTGTGGGTTGGAACGTGTCCAGCTCGGGCTCGAGGGCGCGCAGCTCGTCGGCCTGCCCCACCGAGAGCTGGCAGGCGGCCTCGACGACGACGTACGAGCGGCCGGACAGATGCGGTGGCAGCTCCGGTAGCGGCGGGAAGTGCAGGATGCGGCCGACGGAGGCGACCTCGTCGGGCACCGACGGCAGCCACTCCCGTCACGCCCGCAGCACCTCCACCGCGCGCTCGGCCGGGAAGAACAGCACTCCCGCGTACACCTGCGTGATCGGGTACAGCCGGAACTCCAGGGCGGTGACGACGCCGAAGCTGCCGCCCCCGCCGCGCAGCGCCCAGAACAGGTCGGGGTCGTGGTCGGGGTCGACCCGGCGGAGCGCGCCGTCGGCGGTGACGACCTCGATCGCGACGACGCTGTTCGCGGCCAGCCCGTGTGAGCGGCCCAGCCAGCTGAGTCCACCGCCGAGTGTGTAGCCGGCGACGCCGACGTCCGGGGCCGATCCGGCGAGCGCGGCGAGGCCGTGCTCACCGGCCGCCGTGGTGACGTCCGCCCACTGCGCGCCCGCCTCCACCCGGGCGAGCCGCGCGCGGGCGTCGATGTGCACGCCGCGCATGGCGGACGTCCGCAGCAGGATCGAGCCGGCCAGGTCGCCCATCGGCCCGGCGTTGTGGCCGGTCGACTGGGCCGCGACGCGCAGGCCGAGCATGCGGGCGATGTTGACCACCATGACGATGTCTCGGACGGAGGCTGCGACGACGACCGCGGTGGGGCGCTGGTCGACGGCGAGGTGCCAGGCCTGCCGGGCGGCGTCCCAGCCGGTGTCGCCGGGGCGCAGCAGGCTGCCGTCGAGGTCGGTGGCGAGCAGGTCGAGTGCGGAGGCGGCGGGAGGCGCGATGGTCATGAGATTTCCTCCAGTGACAGGAGCGCGAAGGACGACGAAAGGCGAAAAGCGAAAAGCGAACGAAGACGATCAGGAGCTGAGCGGGTGGTGATCAGACGGCGGCGGGAGTGCGCAGCGCGACGCCGGCGAGCCGCTCGAGCTGGGAGATCTCGGCCGAGCAGGGGGCGATGACGATCTCGTCGGCGCCGGCGGCGGTGAACTCCTCGACGCGGCGGGCGACGGCGTCCTCGTCGGTGGCGGCGGTGCCGGCGATCCAGCCGGCGAGGTCGGCGCCGAGCCAGGAGTAGTAGTGGCCGATCGCGCCGGCGGCGAGTTCGGGACCGCCTCGCCGAGCGCGGCGTAGAAGACCGCCATGGTGCGCGGCGTCCCGGGTCGGCCCGCCTCCCGCCAGGCGCGGTGCACGGTGTCCACACCGGCGGCGAACTGGTCGGGAGTGCCGACCATCATCGTCCAGCCGCCGCCGTGCCGGGCCGCGCGCGGGCCGGCCAGCGCCGCGTCGCCGCCGATGAGCAGCCGGGGCCCGCCGGGCCGGGCCGGGGCGGGGCCGATGCCCCACTCCCCGTTCCAGATTCCGCGCAGCTCGTCGAGCTGCCGGTCCAGGCGGGCGCCCCGGCTGCGGAACGGGATCTCGCAGGCGGCGAAGTCGTCCGCGCGCACGCCGACGCCGACGCCGAGGGTGAGCCGCCCGCCGCTGGCCCGGTCGATGCTCGCGGCCTGCTTGGCGAGCAGCGCCGTCCGGTGCTGCGGGGCGATGAGGACGTTGGTGACGAGCTCGACGCGGCTGGTCACCGCCGCGGCCATCGCCAGCGCGACCAGCGGGTCGACGCTGTCGTACACGACGCGGTCGATGACGGCGACGGAGTCGAATCCGCATTCCTCGGCGCGGCGCGCCCAGGTCGTCACCGCGTCTCCCGGTGCGCCGGGGACAGCATTGGGAAGGGCGATTCCGAGCTTCATGATGTGCTCCCGCGGTGGGGGTCGCCGTCATCGAGAAGCCTGCCGCCGTTCACCGACCGGACCCATCCCGCGAATCGCGGGACCTCCGCGAGCGCACCTCCCCCGGTTCGATGGCCGGCCTTTCACCGACCCCTACAGATGGGGGGTTGTCGCCCCGCGCCCGCCGACCGCACACTTGCCACGCGGACGCGTCCGGGCGGTGCGCGTGACCAGCGGGGGAAACAGTGCGCGGGTCGACGTCGACAGTCGAGAGCCAGCTGTCATCCCTGGCGGATGTCTGCACGAAAGCCGAGACCTGCGAAGGGCTGTTCGAGGATGTCTCGAACCGGCTTCGCCGGCTGGTGCCCTTCGACGGGGCGGGCTGGTTCGCCACCGACCCGCTGACCGTCCTTGCCACCAGCCCGGTCCGGGTGGAGAACATCGAGAACAGCCGATGCGAGTCGTACTGGGAACGCGAATGCCTCGTCGAGGACGTCCTGCTCTTCCGTGATCTCGCCCGTTCCGAATCGGGCGTCGCGACGCTTTACACGGCGACGGACGACCAGCCCGCCCGCAGCGCCCGGTACCGGGAGTTCATCGCCCCGCAGGGCTACGGCGACGAGCTGCGCGCCGCGTTCCGGTCGGGCGGGAACACCTGGGGCGTCGTCGACCTGTACCGGGACCGGGCCCGGGCCCGGGGCTCGTTCACCGCGACCGAGGTCGAGCTCGTCCGCACGCTCATGCCGGTGATCGCGGCCGCGCTGCGTGCCTTCACCACCGCCGTGCCTACGCGGCCCGCTGCCGCGGGCGCGGCCAGCGGTCCGGGCACCGCACTGTTCGACACGTCGGGGACGCTGCTCTCGCTCGACGAGAACGCCGAGCGGCTGTTCGCCGAGCTCGCCGGCCCGTCCTGGGCGTTGCCCTCGGTGTCGATGACGCCGGTGCTGGCCGTGGTCGCCCGGGCCGCCGCCGTCCACGAGGGCCGCGACCGCGGGCCCGCCGCCGCGCGGCTGCGGGCGGTCTCCGGACGCTGGATCTCGATTCACGCGTCCTGCCTGCGCCAGCCGAACGGCCGGCCCGGCCCCACCGCGCTGACGATCGAGCCGGCGAAGTCGGCGCAGATCGCGCCGATCATCGTCGAGGCGTACTGCCTGACCGTGCGCGAGCAGGAGATCACCCGGGCGGTCGCCCGGGACCTGTCCAACCAGGAGATCGCCGCCGAGCTGTTCCTGTCACCGCACACCGTGCGGGACCATCTCAAGGCGGTCTTCGCCAAGGTGGGCGTCGGCAGCCGCGGTGAGCTCGTCGCGAAGCTGTTCGCCGAGCACTACGGGCCGGCCCTGCACGACCCGGCGGCCGCCATCACGCACGTGCAGTACTGACCGGAGCAGTCCCGACGGCCGCACGACCAATCCGGCGCCGACACCGACACCGCCGCTGCCGCCGACTCCGCCGACTCCGCCGACGACGATCATTCGCGGGACGGCGCTCGTGGTTCCACCACACACGAAAGCGGCCTGGCCGGCACCGCACGGATCACTCGTGCGATGCCGGCCAGGCCGGTCTGTCAGGGTGCGACCCGCGAAAGGCGGGACGCCCTCAGGCTGCGAAGGGCAGCTTCAGCGCCTCGGCGAGGTTGCCGCCCATCACTCGGGCGATGTCCTCCTTGGGCAGGCCCTCGAGCTCGTTCACGTAGGAGACCGGGTCGGACATCCCCTCGGCGTGCGGGTAGTCGGATCCGAAGACGACCCGGTCGACGCCCAGGAGATCGATGAGGCCGCGCGGGTTCTCCTCGTGGAACGGGTGGATCCAGACGTTGCGCTTGAGCACCTTCAGCGGGTCCTCGTCGTACAGCTTCGGGCTGTGCGCGTACGAGGTGCCGACGGCCTCGACGAAGGGACGCACCCACCCGGAGCCGTTCTCGACGGGCAGGATCCGCAGGCTCGGGAACCGCGTGAGGAGTCCGTGCCCGATCAGCGAGGCGACGGTGTCGAAGATGCCCCGGCCCTGGAGGTGCATGATGTCGAGGAAGGCGGACGGCGAGGCGAACGGGAGGTGCTCACCGTCCTGCCGGCCCTCCCACATGTTGTAGTAGCGGGTCAGGCCGTCGTCCGAGGAATGCAGGCCGACGGTGATGTCCGCCTCGACGACCTTCTGCCAGAACGGGTCGAACTCGGGCAGCGCGAACGACCGGAAACCCTCGTAGCCGGGCACGGGAGCCGGCCGGATGAGGATGATCTTCGCACCGCGCTCGAGAATCCACTCGAGTTCCTTGATGGCCTCGCTCACGATCGGCAGCGTGATGACCGGCGTGGCGAAGATGCGGTCCTCGTAGTTGAAGCTCCAGTGCTCGTGCATCCACTGGTTCAGCGCGTGGACGACCACGTGCGTGGCCTTCGGGTCCATGCGGAGCCGGTCCTCGAGCAGGCTCGCCAGCGTCGGCCACATGAGTGCCCGGTCGATGTTCAGCTCGTCCATCAGGGCGAGGCGGGGCTCCGGGGAGAAGAAGGCCTCCGGGGAGCGGATCGGCTTGCCCATCAGCTCCCGGGTCGACTTCCCGTCCGGGTTGCCGTTCTTGAAGTAGTCCTCCCAGGCGCCCGGCCGCGCGACGACGCTGAAGGTCGGGTTCGGGATGTACTCGGAGATCACACCCCTGACCGCGATCTTGTCACGCCCGTTGACCTGCACATACTTGATCAGGCCGGCGTATTCCTCGGGGAGGAACTTCGTGAACGCGTCGGGTGTCTCGTACATGTGGTTGTCGGCGTCGAAGACGGGAAAGTCGACTTTGGTCGCGGGCACGTATTCCTCCGTACTGGCTGGCCGAACCACTCCAGCCGAATGCCACGAGACAGCCGCACGACTCCCCCGGCACGGCATGGGGCCGGGACGTACGACTACCCCCTTACGTCATCACTGACCTGAGGCGAAATTACCACTTATTGATATCGACGTCAATATTGCCTGGATGGCTTGTCCCGGGACGGGTCGCAGCGCCCGCCCGAGTCCAGCTGGGGGGCACCGCCGGCGGCGCGCCGAGATCCAGACCTCAGGCGTCCGGCGGAGCCGAGGGCGGGAACGTGACGGACAGCGGGCAGCGGCTGCGAGCCGTGAGCCGTGAGCCGTGAGCCACGTTGGACAGCGAACAGCCACGGACCGCGAGCTTCCAGGAACAGTGCGAAGCCGTGAACCGCGGCGGGCGGGAGGCGCCGGAACGCCGGGGCCGCGGTCAGACGCCAGGACGCCCGGTCGCGGTCAGGCGCCGCCCGGGCTCGACGGACTCGGCTGGTCGGCCCCCTGGAGCAGGCGGGCCGGGAAACCGCCGCGGCTGATCGGGCTCCAGCCGTCGACGCGCAGCCGCAGCAGCACCTTGCCCTGCCGGACCATCGCCTGGCGGTACTCGTCCCAGTCGGGATGCTCGCCGCTGATGCTGCGGTAGTAGTCGACGAGCTCCTCGACGGCCGCCGGCTGGTCGACGACGGTGATCGTGCCGTCCACCTGCGCCCACTCCCCGTTGAACTCGTCCGACAGCACGAGGAGGGAGGCGCGCTCGTCACGGCGGGCGTTGCGGACCTTGGCCCGCTCCGGGTAGGTCGCGATCACGACGTCGCCGGATCCGGACACGCCCATCGTCACCGGTGACGCCTGCGGTCTGCCGTCCCGGCGGGTGGTCATGAGGATGCCGCGGTGCCGGGGACGGATGAAGTCCAACAGGGCGGCACGGTCGACGACGACGTCTCGCGCGGCGGTCGGACTCACCCGGCCATCGTAAGACCCGGGGGCGGTCCGGGCCGCTGGAGAAGCGCTCGGCCTCATCGCTGCCGCGCGTTCCGAGCGCGGTGCCTGCTCGCTTTTCCGGGCGCCTCCGGGCGGCGCGACCAGGCGTCCAAGCCGCACGGCCACGGGGCCCAAACGGCACGGCGGCGGCGTCCAAGTGGCACGGCGGCGGGGCGCAAGCGGGCGGCGGCGAACGACAAGTGGGGTCCAAGCGGCGGACCGCACGCTCATCCCGTCCCGTTCGACACCGCTCGACCAGACGGAGCCGTCATGTCCTTCACGCCCGACTCCTCGTCCCTGCAGCTGCCGCTGGCCGACCTCGCCGGCAAGATCAGCGGCGATGTCCTGCTGCCCGGCACCGCCGCCTACGCCGCGGCCGCCACCCCGTGGAACGTCGCCGTCGCCGTCTCCCCGGTGGCCGTGGTCGCGGTCGCCGACGCGACCGATGTCGTCACCGCCGTCCGCTTCGCCGACACCCACGACCTGGACGTCATCGTCCAGTCCACCGGCCACGGCGCCCTCGCCCACACCCGGCCGAGCCTGCTCGTCCACACCGGTCGCCTCGACGAGGTCACCATCGACCCGGCCACCCGCCGGGCCCGCGTCGGCGCCGGGGTGCGCTGGCAGCGGGTGCTCGACGCCGCCGCCGAGCACGGCCTCGGCGCGCTCGCCGGATCCGCGCCGCACGTGGGCGTCGTCGGGTACCTGACCGGCGGCGGCCTGTCGCCGGTCGCGCGGACCTTCGGCTTCGGAAGCGATCTCGTCACCGCCTTCGACGTCGTCACCGGGGACGGCGAGCCGCGCCGGGCCACCGCCACGGAGAACGCGGCGCTGTTCTGGGCGCTGCGCGGCGGGAAGGGCGCGCTCGGCGTGGTCACCGCCGTCGAGTTCGAACTGCTGGACGTCGACCGGATCTACGGCGGCTGCCTCTACTTCGACGGCGCGGACGCCGACCGGGTCCTGTCGGCGTGGAAGACGTGGTCGGCGGGGCTGCCGGAGCAGGCGTCGACGTCCATCGCGATCATGCGGCTGCCGGCGATGCCGGCGGTGCCCCCGCCGCTGGCGGGCCGGTGCACCGTCGCGGTCCGCTACGCCTGGGTCGGGGACCCGGCCGACGGCGAGCGGGCGATCGACCCGATCCGCGGCCTCGCGCCGGCGATCTTCGGCGGGCTCGGCGTCATGCCGTTCACCGCGCTCGGGATGATCCACGCCGACCCGGTCGACCCGATGCCCGTCCACGAGCGGTCGGTGCTGCTGCGGGAGCTGCCGGACGCCGCGGTGCGCACCCTGCTCGCGCTGACCGGGCCGGCCGCCGACTGCCCGCAGGTGTTCGTCGAGCTGCGGCTGCTCGGCGGCGCGCTGGCCCGCGAGCCCCGGGAGTCGAGCGCCGTCTGCCACCGGGAAGCGGCTTACTCCTTGCTGACCATCGGCATCGCCGCCCCGCCGATCGTCGAGGCCACAGCCGGGCACGCCGCCGCGGTGATGGACGCGGTGCAGCCGTGGTCCGGTGGAATCTCCGCGCCGAACTTCGGCTCGACCACGGACCCGGTGCTCGTCGCGCTCAAGTACGACATGGCCGCGCTGGCCCGCCTCGCCACGCTCACCGCCAGCTACGACCCGCGCGCGCGGATGGCCGCCTCACACCCGGTGCGGGCCGCCGCCGGTCTGGTGCAGTCGCGGGCGCGGTCCTGATCCCGCATCCCGCGAGCCAGTACCGCGAAGACGGCATCATGAGGGGCGTGCCGTACTACCGCCTGTTCGGGTCGATCGAGGTCGTCCGGGACGGCCGGCCGGTCCAGCTCGGCGGCCCCAAGCAGCGGGCGGTGCTGGCCGCCCTGCTCCTCGACGCCGGCCGGGTGGTCTCCGTCGACCGCCTGGCCGGCGCCGTGTGGGGCGACGAGCATCCGCCGAGCATGCTCTCCAGCCTGCACGCGCACATCTCCAACCTGCGGCGGCTGCTGCGCGACGACGAGCGGGCCACCTCACCGATCGTCCGCCGCACCCCGGGCTATCTGGCGGACGTCCCCCCGGACGACCTGGACCTGCGGCTGTTCGAGCGGGAGTGCGACCAGGCCCAGGCCGCCGCCGACGCCGGGGACTGGCCGGACGCGGTGGCGGCCGCCGACCGGGCGGCGACGCTGCGCCGGGGCCCGCTGCTCGCCGAGTTCGGCGACGAGCCGTGGGTGCGCGGCGTGGCGAACGCGGTCGACGAGCGGTGGGCGCAGTGCGAGCGGAGCGCGGTCGTCGGCCTGCTCGGCTCCGGGCGGATCACCGCCGCGGTGCTGCGCTCCCGCCAGCTGGTGCACGACGCCCCGCTGGCGGAACGCGCCTGCCACCTGCACATGATCGTGCTCTACCGGGCGGGGCGCGCGGCCGAGGCTCTCGACGCCTTCCGCGACCACGCCCGGCGGCTGGCCGACGAGCTCGGCCTGGAGGCCAGCCCGGCGCTGCGCGACCTGCAGGGCGCCATCCTGCGCCAAGACCCGGCGCTGGATTCCTGGCCAGCCTCCCCCCGCACCGCCGGCCGAGCCACTCCCACCACCCCGGCAGCTCCCACCGGCCCAGCCAACACTTCCAC
>NZ_UBIZ01000497.1:0-1384 GCF_900465275.1 Parafrankia sp. Ea1.12
TGACGGGGGCCGTCGTGACGGGGGCCGTCGTGACGGGGTGTGGTGCCGCGGGCCGCGTCATAGGGCGGCCTGTCACTCTGCCTGGGGCGGTCTCCCGCCTCGCGGGACGGGCTCCCCGACCACTGCCGGCCCCGCGAATCCGAGGCCGGCGTGCTCCGGCCGGAGCCCTCCCAGCGGCGGGCCGGCCGGCCCCCCTCGGACCGGCCCTGCCCTTCCGGCCGACCGTGCGCTCCCGGCCGGCCCGCACCTCCGGACCAACGGTCTCCAGCAGGCCGCCCGCCGCTCGCTTCGCGCGGACCACCCTCACGCGACGAGGCGGGACGACCCCACCGCTCGCCGCCGGGTCCACCGGAACCGCCAGCGCCACCACGCCCCTGGCCTGTGCCAGCGGGACGCCAGGCGGCCTTCGGACGTCCGGCGCCCTGGCCGGGACCTCCCTGCCGGGACGGACCGCCGGCGCGCCCGGTGCCCTGCCGTGCGGGGGCACCACGACCACCAGCCCCCGCCGCCGAGGCGCCAGCCGGCGCGGGGCCTCGCCCACCGTCCGCACGCCGGACGAACCCCGTCCGGCCCGCATCGCCTCTGGTGACCCGACCGGAGCGCCGTGCATCGCCACCGGCATCCCGCCCGGACGAGCCGGACGAGGACGGCCCACGCCGGGCACCCGGCGCGTCACGGCGGCCCTCGGTGCGCCGCGCACCGCCACCGCCGGTGGCAGCACGGCCGGCCCTGGACGGCGGTTGGGACCTCGTCGACTCGTCGTTCGGCATAACCGACAGCATTCCCTTCGTTCCGGGGCGCCGGAACGCGGCCTCCCCAGGTGGATCTGATTCTGCGCGCGACCGACGTCCGCCGCCCGGCCGGCGCCCGCGGACCTCGCCGGCCATCGGGGTCTGACGCGGGGTCTCGCAAGTCTGACTCCAGCCGCCGGCCGGTCCAGCACAACCATGGCGGGTGAATGAGTCTATGGACTCACTCAGGCGCCACGCTTTGCCCTGTCCGGCCCGGCAGAGGACTGGTTTGGCGCTCAGGGTCCCGAGCCGTGGGGGTCAGGCCCTCCAAACCTCAGGACCCCGGACCTCGGGGTTCTGACCTCCGAGGTCCGGGCCCGAAGTTCGAAGGTTGGCGGCTCGACGTTCGAGGTTCAGGCTCCGGGCTTCGAAGGGGCAGGCGCCCAGGGCACCGAGCGGACTCTGTTCGGGACTCTCCGCTCCCCGAGCCCTGCCGAGACCAGCCAGCGGGCCTGGAGCAGCCTCCGCCGTCGGCCGGGAAAAGGTCCGGAAATACAGGTGGGGGCTGCTCCCGGCCACAGCCAGAAACAGCCCCCACCAAAAGAAGTCCGGCGGCGTCCTACTCTCCCACGCGGTCACCCACGCAGTACCAT
>NZ_UBIZ01000495.1:0-1547 GCF_900465275.1 Parafrankia sp. Ea1.12
TGGACCATCGGTACGGTGAAACCGCAGGTAGGACAGAGGAAGCGGTGGGGTCGGTGAGTGTTGAAGTGTGAGGTGCTGCCCGTTTTCGGGCAGGCCGCCGTGGCCCGGGCTGCTGGTCGGGGCCATGGCCTACTGGTCCCGACCACCGGTGTCATTCTGGGGTCGGGGCCCGCGTGCCGTCTACGGACGTGCGGCGGCGTGGCTGCGCGTTTCCGCTGGTAGATGACCTGTTCTCGCGGTTGGGGATGGAAATTGTGGGGCCGGGGATGGTGGGGTGGCGGTTCGCATTGTGTGCGGTTCTGCCCACTCTTCCTCTGTCCTACCTGCGGTTTCACCGTACCGATGGTCCAGGCTGCGGGTTGTGCGGTGCACGGACAGAGTAAAATTTTCCCTGTCTGGGACGCACACTGACCGATGATCTGCGAGTTCGCCACGCGGGCTTGTGTCGGGTTCGGGAGAATGCGAGGTTCTGGATCATCTTGCGGTAGCTGGCGCGCGACAGCGTGATGACCTGCTGGACGGCGCGGGGGTCATCGGAGGCCAGGGCGATGTCGGCGGAGGAGATCGTGACTCTCGCCGAGATCACCGGACCGCTGGCCTGTCCCCGACGGCTCTGGTGTGCGCTGACAATCTTCGCCAACGCCGCCCTGTTGCGCGCCGAACTGGGCCGAGCCGCCGAGACCGGGGCCGACCAGCCGCCGAATCATTCGGACGTCGCCACCAGCGGCGGATCGGACGAAGCGACGACGACGAACAACTGAGGTGGTCGCTCTACGTCACGGACCGCCACTCCGGCGAGTCGCTGGACGATCACGATCCGTACGCCACGTGTGTGGACTCCACTCGCACAGCGGTCGGCGCCGGTAAGGCGGACGCCGATCGGCACCGCCGGGGCGACGGAAACGGACGTCGGACGGCGCCGCCGGGAAAACGTGAACGGACGCCAGGCGGCACAGCCGAGGAGGCGGAATCGGCCGCCTGGTCTGGCCCGCCTGGCCTGGCCCGACCTCTGGCCACGCTGGCCGGGGATGTCAGCTGACTGCCAGGACGACGGCGGCACCGAGGCTGCCGAGCCCGACGGCGAACGCCATCTCGGGCAGCCCACCGTCGCGCCGCCGGAAGAGGCGGTCGAGTGCGAGCCGCCCCGCGCCGATCGCCGCTACCGCGGTCGCGACCACCGCGATACACAGCGGATACTCCATGCCGCCGTCGGTTGCCCACAGTCCCCGCGGCACGGTCACGATCATCGCATTGATCATCACGCCGATCACGGCCGCGGCCGCCAACGGAGTCAGCAGGCCCGCGGCCAGGCCGAGGCCGCCGAGGAGTTCGCCTGCGCCGGCCAGCCCGGCGAAGAAGGTGCCGGGGTGGTAACCAAGCTGGGTGAACCCGCTGCCGGTCGCGGTGAGGCCCTCGCCGCCGAACAGGCCGAAGAGCTTCTGCGCGCCGTGCCCGGCGAGCAGCAGGCCGAAGGTCATCCGTAGGAGCAGCAGCCCGAGGTCGCCGGCGGACACGGCCACGGGACGCGCGACGGGACTGCCGGCGAC
>NZ_UBIZ01000493.1:0-9930 GCF_900465275.1 Parafrankia sp. Ea1.12
ACACGAAATACACCACCAGCCGGGACGGCAGCAGCCGGCGGCGCACCTCCACCGTGTCCGTCGCCTCGAGGACCCGGTCCACCAGATCCGGCGGGAACGCCTTCGTCAACGCCCCCACCGACACCCGGTCCGGCAGCCAGCCTTCCGGCGACAATCCCTCAGCCCCGTCATGAGCCACATCACCAACCTACCAGCCGGCGATCACTTAAAGCATGGCCATTGGCCCGTAGGCCTGCTGCGCGAGGACCGCCGGATCGGCGCGCCCCGGGCCGCCGGCCTGCTCGTCTGCCGTGGCGACCCAGACCCAGCCGGGGCTGCCGGCCGGGTTGCCGGTGTCGTCCGCGGCAAGTCCGCTGGGAAAGCAGTGGCGGGCACCTCTGAAACCTGACAACTTCGCACCATGCCCGACATCGACGTGTGGCCCCGTTCAGTGGACGATCTACGTCGGCTGGAGGCGGCGGATGCGCTTCCGAAGCTCCTGTTCTTCTGGGGTCACCGACCACCGCCGGGCGGCGGCGTCGGGAAGGGCTGTCTCAGCCAGTGGTGGCCGGTCAGTTTCACCGTCGGTGACACCGACTATCGCAGCGCCGAGCATTTCATGATGGAGCAGAAGGCCCGGCTGTTCGGCGACGACGCGGCTGCCGAACGGGTACTCGCCGCCGCGAGTCCAGGTGAGGCGAAGGCGCTGGGCCGCCGGGTCCGCGACTTCGACGAGGAGATCTGGGCCCGTGGCCGCTACGACATCGTCGTGCGCGGCAACAGCGCGAAGTTCAGCCAGCATCCCGCGCTGCGGGAGTATCTCGTCGGTACCGGCCGGCGGACGTTGGTCGAGGCGAGCCCGGTCGACCGCGTCTGGGGGATCGGCGTGGCGGCCGATGACGAGCGGGCGGGCCGCCCGAGCACCTGGCCCGGTCTGAACCTGCTCGGTTTCGCACTCATGGAGGTGCGCGCCCTGCTGTCGGCAGCACCCGGGCGTTGACCCGCGACCAGGCCGTCGCGCTGTTCCGTCCCGACGTCGCGATGGTGATTCGCATGCTTTGAGGAGGCGTTCCTGTGGCCGCGATGGTGGGGAAGCGGCTGCGGCGGTGGCTGCACCGCGCTGTCGTCGCCTTCGACGAAGGTGGCGAGCGTGATGACCTGCCAGAGCCTGCGACGCCCGGGCGTGGGCACCGGTCCACCCCGCCCGGACGGCGAAACACCAGCCCGCCGCGTGCCGGCGGGAAACCGGCCCCTGCCGGTCCAGCGGCTCATGCCCGTCCGGCGGACGGTGTCGGCTCGGGTTCCCCGGCACGCTCGGGTTCTCCAGTCGAGTCGAATGCCTGTTCCGGTGGACTTTCCGTGGGTGTGCGGGCCGTCAGCCGGTCGATCTGCCGAAGGCGTGAGGATCGGCCGGGCGGAAAAGTGTGCTGCCGGTGGAATTGGCTACTCCGCCCGTATAAACCGCGTCGTAGGCGGAGAAGTCCTCGTCGTAGTTCGTCAGCGCCGTTATCCGAAAAGGTTGCCCGTTGTTGTCGATCACCTTGGTTGTCGACTGGCCGGCCGTCGCGATTTTTAGCTGGATTGTGAACTCGCAGTACTGGCGCAATGTCCGGGGAAAGATGGTGACTGCCTGATTCTCGCCGGGACGCAGCGAGATGGTGTACGAGTTGAAGTAGTTTCCGACGAAATTGTCGTGATCGTCGAGGATCTGCGCGGTGCTGCTCTGACTGTCCAGGTCGAAGCCCAGGCGGATGCTCGGGTCCGAACCGGCGGGCGGCGAGTAGAACAGGGTTCCCGTCGCCGGTTCACGGCAGTTTCGGACAACCTCCATACTCGTGATCACCACCTCGTCATCGGCGGTTCCTCGAAGTACCATGCGGATGGTCGCAGCGCGGCCGTCCAATGCCGCACCTTTCTTGAGGAACCAGTCGAAGTACCCCTGCGTGTCGCGCATCTTTTCCACCTCGACCGCGTCCACAGAGGTGAATCGGATGGGGCCAGGGACAACGAATATCTCCGACCCGTCCATCGAGAACGTCACGGAGTCGACGGCTACCGGGTCAGTCGTGGTGGGCTGTGATCCCGCCATCGGAACGAGAATCAGCATGAGCACAAGCAGGCCTGCGCCGCCCCCGAGGGCGAACAGCAGGCGCGCCCGGCGGTTTCGCCTACCGCGTCCGAGGGTGGTGTCACGCCTGTCGGGCGGACTGATGAAAGCGGAGTTCTCCGGATATACTTTTCCGGCCTCGGTCAGGATACGCCGCCGGCCGTCCACCAGCACGCCGGCCTCGAGCAAGCGGCTGATTTCCATCCAGAACTCGACGGGGGTGCTTGCCTGCCAGGGCTGTCGTGCCGTCTCCAGGCCGGCGGCCTTGAGGATGATAATAACCTGTTGTTGCTGAGGGAAAGCGGTGGAGAGTGCGGCGATCTCCTCGACCGATAATGCTTCGGAGGTCACTTCGTGACTCCACTGAATTTTGACGCCGCACGCAACTGAGCACGCCCCCCGACACGCTGGACAGTCCTGGCAGCATACCGCACTCCACGTCCTTGACCGCCGCGGCCGCGGCCGCGGCCGCTTACCAGGTCAGCAGGGCGAGCCCGTCCTGATCCTGCATTCGATCTCCTCCCGGTCGTCGAGATCCTGGTGCATGTCATCCAGCTCCAGGCCGGCGAGGAAGAGTGCGACGACCAGGAAGGCGCAGAACAGGAGCAGGAGCGCGGCAGCGGCCACAGAAACCATCCGGCCGTTTGACACGGTCTTGGCTGACATCGGATTTTCGGGCTTCGCCGCAAAGTAGATCACGGGCACCGTGGAACCCACTGCGAAGTCCCCGGGCATCACTTCCTTACGTTCCGCCCCACCGGCGTCCAGGAATCTGACCCGCACTCGATTACTGGCCGCCATCGTGCACGGCTTCGCAGACCACAACGGGTCACCGGGCGTCCGCGAACTCGACGGCATCCGCCCCGCCCGGCAGATCGACTTCCGCGGCGCCACCTGGCTACGGCGGTTCGCCGCACCTTCGGTGAGAGTGTGCGGTTCGATGAAGGAGACTCGCATCGTCGCGTAGATCGGACCGCCGGTGGTGGGCTCCTGGCAGGACGCCGCGCTGGTCGCGGTCGACCTGGAAGGCAGCGGCGCGCAGGACCGCGGCCGGGAAGCCATCCTGGAAATCGCGACCATCCCCCTGACCGCCGGCGTCGTGCAGGTCGCAGAGGGCTACCACACGATGATCAATCCCGGGCGGAGCATCCCACGCCGGCCCTGGATCTCCCCGGGGCTCACGAACGACGCGCTGTCCGGGGCGCCTGCGCTCAGCAGCGTCGAACCAGAGCTCTCCGCCCGTCTGAACAGCCGGATTCTCGTCGGCCACAACATCGCCGTCGACTGGCGGCTCCTCCAGCGGCGCTGCCCGACCCTCCGCCCCACCGGGCTGATCGACACCCTGCGACTGGCTCGCCAGCTGGACACCGAGAGGGCAGGCCTTTCGCTCACCGCGCTTCTCGACCGTCACACGCTCACCCGGCGGGTGAGCGAGCTGGCGCCAGGAGGGCAACCACATCGCGCGCTGTGGGATGCGGTCGGGGCCGGTCTACTCCTGGCGTGCCTTGCCGAGCAGATCCACGGCGCACGGCCGGTTTCGCTCCGCGAGCTTCAGCGCCTCGCGGCAATCCCGCTCGCCACGCTCACCCCGATCCGACCGGGCGGCGAACAGACCGAGCTGTTCCCCCGTGCCACCGCTGACGGCAGCCCGCAGGTCCGTCTGCGCCGGCCACCGCGACCTTCCCGGAACTCCCACGCGTGGAGGTGACCAGCTGGCGGGCCCACGCCCGCACCCTGGCGGACCAGGTCACCCATCCCGGCTCCCGCTGGCACCAGGCGCTCGTCGACACACCGCGGCACCGGTTCGTGCCCGCCTGGTGGGACGACAGCGACGGGCCGTGGGTGCTGCGCCGCGGTCAGCTCGCCGGCGCCTACGCGGACCGGTCGCTGGTCACCCGGGTCGGCCCGCTGCACGCCGACCTCGCCGAGGACGACGACCACCCGCGGGGCCGACCGACCTCGTCGTCGACCGCGCCGAGCCTGGCCGTGACGATGTACCGCTACGGGCATCTGTCCAGGGGCCTGGACATCGCCGACGTCGGCACCGGGTCGGGATATGGGGCGGCCCTGCTCGCCCGCCGCTACGGGTCCCGGCACGTCACCACCCTGGACGTCGACCCGTACCTGGTGTCCGCCGCCGCCGGCCGGCTGGCCGCCCTCGACCTGTGCCCGACGGCGCTGACCGTGGACGCCACCGGCCCGCTGCCCGGCACCTACGACCGGATCGTCTCCATGGTCGCGGTTCCCAGCATCCCGCCGAGCTGGCTGGCCGCGTTGCGTCCCGGCGGCCGGCTGGTCACCACTATCCGCGGCACGTGGATCATCCTCACCGCGACGAGAACCCCCGACGGGGTGTTCGGGCAGGTAGAGCGGGACTGGGCCGGTTTCATGGATGTTCGCAGCGGCCCTGACTACCCTCCGGCCGCCGCCGTGGACTTCGACGGGGTCGCCGAGCGGGACGGCGAACAGGTGGGCGTCGGCCGGTACCCGGTGCTGAATGTCGCCGACGCCTGGGAGTTGTCCACCATGCTCCACCTGGCCATCCCGGGTATCGAGCACCGCTATCGCCGCGGGTCCGACGGCCGGCACACCGCGCTCATGTCCCACCCTGACGGGTCATGGGCGCGGGGAACCGCGATCGGTACCGATCCACCGACGGTGCACCAGGGCGGGCCCCGCCGGCTGTGGGACGCGCTCGACGCCGTCCGGGACGACTGGCTCCGCCTCGGATGGGCCCCGTTCCTCGGCGCCCGGGCGATGATCCGCGACGACGGCACTGTCAAGCTCCTCCGCGGCGACTGGCGGGCAACCATCCACGCCGTCCCGACGCCCTAGGAACGAGACGGAGGCCCGGCCGTCCAGCGCGGCGCGCCTGGCCTCCGCTGGCATCGCAGGATGTTCCGCCGCCCGGGCGTGGGATCGGTACCCACGCCCGGGCGGCGAAGGACATGCCCGCCGTGCGCTCAGCCGACGAGGACCGTGGTGATGTCCATCTGGTGGACGGCCGTCGACGTGCAGGCTGTGGCGACCGCCGGCGGGTCAAGCGACAGCGAGTGCATCGACCCCGGCGGGTTGACCTTCAGGGCCCGGACGGGCGCGGTCTCCCCCGGTTGGGCACAGCCCACCTGCAGGCCAGGCTGCACGGTGTGCAGGACTGCGCGTGCGGATTCGCCCGGCTTCAGGAACACGACCGGGCCGGTCGGGCCGGTGTGGGCGGCCGGGGCGCCGACCTGCTGGCCGTCGTCGCCGACGAAGGACACCTGGGGGAATCCCTGCAGCCAGCAGGCCGCCGGCCCGGTGTTGGTCAGGACGAGCTGCTGGAAGATGTTGCCCGCGCCGGGGTCCGGGCGGGTCGAGCTCAGTGTCAGCGACGAGCCCGGACACATCCCGGACGGACCAGCGGCACCGCCCGACCACATGCCGCCGGACGACATGCCCGCCGGGGGACCGCCCGCCACGGCGCTGGCACCGTCTCCCACGGCCAGCCCGATGAAACCGGCGGCGGTCAGCGCGGCGCTGGCGAGCAGCAACGCCTCCCGGGAACGAGCCGCGTGCCGGCGGGAAACCGGCCGGGAAACCGGCTCAGGCCGGCCCAGCGGCTCTTGCCGGTCCAACGGTCCGGGCCCGTCCGACGACCGGTGCCAACTCACCTGCCCCAGCACGCTCGAGTGTCCCGGTCGAGTCGAACGCCTGCTCCTGGTCGGCTTTCCGTGGGTGTGCGGCTCGTTCACGGCGACCTCCCCAGTCCGGCGCCCGGATAGGCACGACGCCGGAATGCTCATGCGGTGCCTGATACGCATCCAGTTGCGGAGCCTCGGTGAGATTTCTCTGCTGGGCGCGGCACCGCATCCAGCAACGGTGTCCCGCCTTTGTCGACCGCCTTCCTTCCCCGGTAACGGTGCGTGACACCCAGGGTGCGGGCTGGTCCGGCGGGCGGGAACCCGGCTGGTCCGATCGGGCGGTGCCGGGTAGGGCGCAGGTCACTCCCGGATGGGTCCCGTCAAAGCACTCCCCGCCCGCATCTCCTGGACCCCTGCAAAACTGGCGGAATGGAGACCGAACGATTCGAGGTACGGCGGCAGATCGCCGCATCGCCGGAGAGAATCTTCGCGGTGCTGTGCGATCCGCACGGGCACGTCACGATCGACAGCTCCGGGATGCTCCAGTCCGCGCAGGGCGATCCGGTCACCGGGATCGACGACGAGTTCGTCGTCCACATGGACCGGGAGTCCCTGAACGACTTCCCGCTGGGGAAGTACGACGTCACCGTCGTGATCACCGGGTTCGTTCCGAACACCGAGATCGAGTGGACGATCACCGTCAAGGACTGGCCGCCTATCGGGCACCGGTACGGCTACCGTCTCGAAACGAGCGAGGGTGGCACGCTGGTGACGTCGTACTACGACTGGAGCGCGATCGGTGACGAGTACCGGGAAGGTGTCTTCCCGGTCATCCCGGAGGCCGGCCTGCGGGCCACCCTGGGGATCCTCGCCCGCACGGTCGAACGGCCGCGGTAGCCCGAGTCGTCGATGACGTTGCGGAACCGGGTTCGGGGCAGCCTGTTCGGTGGAGCTCTGGGGGCGGCGCTCGGCGCGGGGCTGGCAGGAATGTCGTGGGCCCAGATCAAGCACCGGTTCGGGCCGGGCGGCGTGACCGGGCCGACCGGCGCCTACGGCGTGCACCTGCCGATGACGACGAACACCCAGCTCGCGCTGTTCACCGCCGAGGGGATGCTGCGGGCGAGCGTCCGTTTCCGCAGCAAGGGGATCTGCCATCCGCCCGGGGTCGTCTGGTACGCCTACCAGCGATGGTTGGCGACCCAGCGCCGTGCCGCCCCGCCGCGCGCCGGCGACACCGGTGCCGGAACCGGAGCCGGGGAGCACGGCTTCGTCCTCACCGGCTGGCTGATCACCCAGCCGGTGCTCTACGCCCGCCGGTTCCCGGGGCAGGCCACGCTCACCGGTCTGTCCCTGCCGAAACCGCCGGCGGCGGAACAGCGGGTCAACCCGACGAGCAAGGGCTGCGGTGCGCTCACCCGCTCGGCGCCGTTCGGCCTGTTCTGCGACAGCCCGGCGACCGCCTGGACCTTCGCCGCCGAGTGCGCCGCGTTCACCCACGGTCATCCAGTCGGCGTGCTGTCGGCCGCCGCCTTCGCCTGGATCGTCGCGGAGGTGACGTACCACGGCCGGACCGTCGTCGCCGCCACCGAATCCGCCCTCGGACGGCTCGCCGACGAGGATGGCGCGGAACCGGTCTGTCTGGCGTTGCGGGCGGCGCTCGACGCGGCGACGGCCGGGCCCGCTGGCCGGGGAACGCGTGGCCGGGCTGGGCCGGGGGACGACCGCGGAGCGGGCACTGGCCATCGCCGTGTACTGCGCCGCGGTGCCGGCCGATCCGCGCGCCGCCCTCCTGGCCAGCGTCAACCACTCCGGTGACAGCGACTCCACCGGCATGGTCTGCGGGAACCTGCTGGGCGCGGTGTACGGCGAGAACGTCCTGCCCGGCGACTGGCTCACCGCCCTGGAGGGCGCGGATCTGATCGGCGAGCTCGCCGACGACGTCGTCCGTGAGCTGCTCGACCCGCCTACGGAGCCCGAAGCGTGGGGTGGCGCCACCCTGGCGTGGTTCGACCGTTACCCCGGTGGCTGAGAGCCACCCCGGTCTGAGCTACCCCGGTGGCTGAGCGCCGGCGGTGTCGACCGGCCCGGCCAGGTCCGGGGTGATCTCGTCCGGGCTTCGGGCACCGACGAGGGTCATGGCGTGCCGCAGCTCGGCGGTGACGGTGCTCAGCAGCCGTTGCACGTTGTCAGCCCCGCCCGTGGCCAGCGCCCACAGGACGGGCCGGCCGAGCAGGACCGCGCGGGCCCCGAGGGCGAGGGCGGCCAGCACGTGGACGCCGCTGCGCAGACCGCCGTCGACGTAGGTCTCGGCGCCGGTGCCCGCCAGGGCGCGGGCGATGCCGGGAAGGGCGGTGGCCGTGGGGACGGCGACGTCCCCCGGTACGGCCGTCGGTAGCAGGCGGCCGCCGTACCAGGGCGCGTCGGAACCGGGGCCGGGATGGGGCCGGTCGCCGACGACCGGGGTGTCGACGGTGAGCACGAGGGCGGCCGCGCCGGCGGCTTCGGCCCGGGCCACGAGGTCCCGGGTGAGGCCGCGGTCGCGCAGCACGTAGACCTGCGCCCACCACGGCGCGCCGGTGTCGCGTATCTCGGTGTAGGGCTGGTTGGTCAGGCAGGAGACGCAGACCAGGGATCCCGCCTTCGCGGCGCCGAACGCGGTGGCGACGGCGCCACCGGGCGCCACCACGTGCTGCGCGGCGGTCGGGGCGACCAGGACCGGGGTGTCGACGGGGGTGCCGAGCACGGTCGTGGCGGTGCGCACGCTGGTGACGTCGCGCAGGACCCGTGGGTGCAGCCGCAGCGCGTCCCAGGCCGGGGTCGCCTCGTGTAACGCGTGGTGGGTGCCGGCGCCCTGCCGGAAGTAGTCGTACACCTCGCGGGGCAGGGCCGCGGCGGCCTGTTCCGCAAGCTCGTCCACCCACCGGGTCGCTGCCCGGCTCCGGAGGCGAGAGCGCGGGCCCGGCCGGCGTGATCGCATTCCTGGTCCACGCCAGCTCCCCCACGCCCGTGTCGGCAGCCCGGACGCTGCGGCCCGCGCGCGGCAGACCCCCACCGTCGCACCGACCACATTGTTCGTATTTGACGGATCGGAAGCAAGCCGCGGGACGTCGGGCGCCGGTAGGACGACGCTGACCGACCTACTTCCGGCCGGCGGCTGCGGTGGCCCGGGGTGCGGCCGGCGTCAGGGCAGGAACACCGGGCCGCCGTGGGCCCGGTTGCGCATCGTGGCGTCGGAAGAGGAAGTACGCCGCGAGATCCTCCGCCGAACCGGCACCCTGCTCGTCCACGGCACCCTCCTGCCTGTCGTCGTCCGCATCCCATCAGAGGCGCGGAGGGTGACACAATGCTCACGGCGCGCCGGGCTGGCGACAGGTCAGGGCGGCCGGCCAGCGACCCGGTCGCGGCACGACAGCCGGCTGTCGAGGATGGCGGGGCGCGCGGTCGGGTGGTCGGGTTCGTCAGTGGCCTGGCCGGGCGGCGGCAAGTCCGAGCAGTTCCGGGACCGGCTGGTCGCCATCGTCTTCCGCGGTCTTTTCGAGGACGAGCCCCGCGCCCGTCAACGCGTTCAGCAGCACGGGTAGCGGGACGTTGACGACCCCGACCCGGGAACGGATCCCGTCGCCGAGCAGAGGATGTTGCTCGACGCGCTGGTGGTGGCGGTAGCCGGGGTGGACGGTGCAGGTGCCCCGGCTGTCGCGTTCGACGAAGACGCCGCCGAAGCAGGGATGCGCGCCGACGACCACCAGGTGTCCGCCGGGCCGCAGCACGCGGTGGGCCTCGGCGAACACCGGGGGCAGGTCGTCGAAGTCGGTGCTCGTCATGATCATGGTGGCGGCGTCGACGGACCGGTCACGGAGTGGGAGCCGCTCGGCGCTGGCGACCACCGCGGTGAGGCCCTTGCGGCGGGCAAGGTCGATCTGGGGCGCGGAGATGTCGACGCCGACTGGCTGCCAGTCCAGGCCGGTCAGCGCGGGGGCGTGCGCACCGCCGCCGCAGCCCAGGTCAAGGCACAGACGGCCGCGGCCGGGGCCGAGGAGCCTCGCCAGGAGGCGGTCCGCGGCACGGGCGAACGGCAGTCCCACACCCCGGGTCGCATAAGAGCGTGTCTCAGGTGGGGTGTGGGAGTTTCTTCCAGCAGGTGATCGCGGCAGCCAGGGAAAGGAATCCGAGGAAGTTACGGCCGTTGCGTTCGTAGCGGATGGTCAGTCGGCGGTAGCCGTCCAG
>NZ_UBIZ01000492.1:0-1251 GCF_900465275.1 Parafrankia sp. Ea1.12
CATGGTCACCGCCGGCAGCGTCGGCCGGAACCCGGCCGAGGTGCTGCGCGTACTCGACGCGCTGCAGACCGACGAGCTGTGCCCGTGCAACTGGCAGAAGGGAGAGGCCACCCTGGGTGCGGCGGCGGGTTCGAGCAGGGTGTGGGCGGTGTGGACGTCGGCGAGGGTGGTGTGGCGGTGTTCGAGGACGAGGCCGGCGTAGCGGGCGGCGACCTGGCCGTCGGGGGGTTGGACGCGGGCGCCGCCGTGGGCGCCGCGGCGGACGGAGATGAGGGCTTCGGATTCGAGGACGCGGAAGGCTTCGCGCAGGGTGGGGCGGGAGACGCCGAACTGTTCCATGAGGACGGCTTCGGGGGGTAGGGCGTCGCCTTCGACGAGCTCACCACGGACGATCTGGCGGCGGAGCTGGGCCGCGACGAGCTCGGCGGTCTTGGGCACGCGGACCTGCTGACCGACCTTGTTCTCGGGGAGCAGCGGGATCCGCGGTGGGCCGGCGGATCCGGCGCCGGATCCGCCGGACGCGGCCGTGACGGCACCCTCGCCGCCGCGCCGTGGCACCCGCAGCGCGTGCCCGCTGCGGGACGTGCTCACATTTGCCGGATTCAGTAACGCCATGATGATGGTCCCCCAGTTCCTCAAGCTGCCGGTGCCCGCTCGTTGTCGCGGCCGGCGGCATCCGTGTTGCCCTTGTCCACGCTCGTCGTCGGCGGTCGGCTCCGCCGGGAGGACCCGTCGGTGCCCGCCGCTGCCCGTCGGTGAGGCGATCCCGGTTGACCTGGCACCGTTGCGACCTGCGACTGTTGCTCAACTCCGACTACAAGGCGTGCTTGCGAAGTTGCATTGTGGCATCAGATGGACTGCCTGGTTGGGCTGGGAGGAATCAGACCACGGTGTAAACCAAAGATGGCTTGGCTCAATGGGGCGTCATGGTTACTCAAAGTGCTGAAGTGAGGATGCTCAGACCTTGTCGCCGCCGCGCCGGTGGGAGTCCGGTCAGCGGCCGGATCTGCGTGTTCTCCGGCCGTGGCGGTGCGATCCGGTGCCGGGGCGGTGTCCCGCGGCCCGTGGGCGGGAGTCTCTCGCGATCACGCTCGGTCGCCGGTCGGCAACCAGGGAGACCACGGCGAGTCGCGGCCGTCGCCGGCCGCGGGTGGCCCCGGACATGAGGTTGGCCCGGTGCCGCGGTCGGGGGGACCGCGACACCGGGCCTCGGTGAATATCAGCTGGGGGATGGCGGGCAGGGTGGGCGGG
>NZ_UBIZ01000605.1:0-244 GCF_900465275.1 Parafrankia sp. Ea1.12
TAGGTCTCCTTGGTTGAGCGGTATCAGCCTGCTCCTGCGCAGATGGCGGCCCCGGTGCGGCCACCGTGAGGTGTTTCCTGGCCGGGGCTTGGATCCCGGCGAACCGTCCCGGCGCCCCCGGGCGTGCGTCCTACACCGTGAACGCGAGACAGACGTCGTGCCCACCGAACCCGAACGAGTTCGACAGGCCCGCGCCGGTGCCGAGCTCCCGGTTGTCGATGCTCACGACATCCAGGGCGATCTC
>NZ_UBIZ01000562.1:0-7667 GCF_900465275.1 Parafrankia sp. Ea1.12
CGTGCACGGCGAGCACCGCGCCCGCGCGGGCCGGGGCCGTGGTCGCCACCGTGTTCGCCGGGCCCGTGGTCACCGTGCATGTGGCTGCGGTGCTCACCGTGCGCATGGCCGCGGTGCTCGCCGTGCACGTGGCTGTGCTCGCCCGGCCGGCACGAGCCTCGGGCCGCCTCGGCGAGTGCCAGAAGTCGGGCGGGATCCAGGAGCCGGGTGGGGTCGAACGGTAGGTACCGGCCCCAGGTGTCCCAGCGGGCATCCCATCCCGGCATGGCGTGTGAACTCATTGTGATCTCCTTAGCAAGTGGGTCGCGTTGCTTCGCGTACGTTCACGATATATCGCGATGGAGCGGATGGCTACCCTTCCTCTCCACCTAGCGGGCAGACCAGTCCCGTCGTTCCGTAGGATTGGTGAATGATCATTTCGGCGTCGGAGGGCGACGGGCACGGTGAGGGGGCGGTCACCCCCCTCGAGGCCGCCTTCGAGGAGCGCGCGTGTGCCCAGCGCGCGGGCACTGCCGTCTTCATGGAGGGCGTCAGCCTTGCTTTGCTCGGCCGGGTGGAGCAGCTGCGGATCCGGCCGACCAACGCGTCGGGAACCGTCGACGACGACGGGCACCAGCAGGTCCGCCTGGAGGCTGGCGACGATGGTCCCGGCTCCACGTGCACCTGCTCCGACAGCTCGGGTGGGGTCTTCTGCCGCCATGCCGTGGCGGTGGCGCTGGTCGCCACGGGCTCGGCCGGGATGGCGGAGGACGACGACGAGGAGGACGGCCACACCGAGGACCTCTTCGCCGACGATCCCGTGCACGCGGCGATCAGGGTGTTCCTGAGCCGCGTCCCGCGGGCGGAGCTGGTCGAGACGCTCCTCGACGCCGCCGACGAGAACGAGGTCGTGGCGGACGTGCTCTGGGAGGCCACGGTGGCCTGGCACGGCCGCCAGCACGGAGCCGTCTGACCGACGGGCCGCCGCGGTACGCGCGGCGCGGGGCCGTCCGGCATCGCGCCGCGCCTGGGGTCGATCTGCGCGACCGGGGGCACTCCCGGCGGGAGCATGACCGCATGCTCGAAGCACACACTGTTGCCGAGGTACGGGACGCCGAGGCGCCCCTGCTCGCGTCCCTGCCCTCCGGCGGGCTCATGCAGCGCGCCGTGTCCGGTCTCGTCTCGCACGCGGTCCGCCGCGTCGACCGGGTGTACGGCGCCCGGATCGTCGTCCTCGCCGGTTCCGGTGACAACGGCGGTGACGCGCTGTGGGCCGGTGCCCGGCTGGCCGCCCGCGGCGCCCGTGTCCACGCCCTCGCTCCCGGCCGGACCCATCCCGAGGGCACGGCCGCCCTCCTCGCGGCCGGCGGGCGGCTGCACCGCACCGGCCCGGTCGACCCGCCCGCACCGGAGGGGATGGGCGCCGACGCGGCCGCCGACCTCCTCGACTCCGCCGACCTCGTCCTGGACGGGCTGCTCGGCATCGGCGGCCGCGGCGAGCTGCGCGAGCCGTACGCCCGGCTCACCACGCTCGCGCCGGCCCGGCGGACGGTGGCCGTGGACGTGCCCAGCGGGGTCGACGCGGACACCGGCGCGGTGGCGGAGGGGGCCGTGCGGGCGGCCGGCACCGTCACCTTCGGCACGTACAAGCGCGGCCTGCTGGTCGGACCCGGAGCTGTCCACGCCGGGCGGGTCGAGCTGGTCGACATCGGGCTGACCCTGCCCGAGCCCGACCTACGAGCCCTGCAGGACGTCGACGTGGCCCGGCTGTTGCCCGTCCCGGTCGCGGCCGACTCGAAGTACTCCCGCGGCGTGCTCGGGCTCGTCGGCGGCAGCGACCGGTACCCGGGAGCCGCGGTGCTGGCGGTCGGCGGCGCGCTGCGCGGCGGCGCGGGCTACCTGCGGGTGGTCGCCGAGGCCGGCGCCGCCGATTACGTCCGCCGGGCCCACCCCGAGCATCGCCTCCGCGTCCCCCGCCTCGATCACCGTCAGCACGGATTCCGGGTGGGCCGGGTCCAGGCGTGGGCGATCGGCCCCGGCCTCGTACCGGACGAGGCCACCCGGCGCCTCGTCGACGCGCTGCTCGAGCAGACCGAGAGCGGCCTGCTAGTGGACGCCGGCGCGTTGGACGCGCTCGCGTCCGCCGTCGCCGCCCGCCCGGCGGTGCTGCGGGACCGCGCGGGCGCCGTCGTCCTGACCCCGCACGAGGGCGAGTTCATCCGGCTGACCGGCACGGCACTCGGCTGGGACCAGGCCGGCACATCTGAGCGCCTGCGGGCCGACCGTCTCGGCACCGTCCGCCAGGCGGCGCGGGACCTCGGCGCCGTCGTCCTGCTGAAGGGCAACCGGACGATCATCGCCGCCCCCGGCGGGGAGGCCCTCGTCAACCTCACCGGGACGCCATGGCTGGGAACGGCCGGATCCGGTGACGTTCTCACCGGACTCGCCGGTTCCCTGCTGGCCGCGGGCCTGCCGGCGCCGCAGGCGGCCGCCGTGGGCGCGTTCCTGCATGGCCGGGCGGGGGAGCGCGGGCCCGTGCCGCTCGCCGCCGCAGACCTGCCCGCGCTCCTGCCCGGGGTCGTCGAGGACCTGCTTGCTAGCGTCGAGGGGTGAGCCCGCAGCCCCCATCGCACCCGCCGCGTGCCTACGCGGCCATCGAGCTCGACGCCGTGCGCGACTCGGTCGCGGCCCTGGTCGCCCGCGCCGGCGCCGCCGCGACCATGGCCGTGGTCAAGGCGGACGGGTACGGGCACGGAATGCTGCCCTGCGCCCGGGCCGCCCTGGACGCCGGCGCGAGCTGGCTCGGGACGGCCTTCCTGGAGGAGGCGCTGGCGCTGCGGGCCGCCGGGATCACCGTCCCGGTGCTCTCCTGGCTGGCGGCGCCGGGTGAGCGCCTCGCCGCGGGCATCGCGGCGGATGTCGACCTCTCCGCGTCCGCCGGCTGGGCGCTCGACGACCTCGCCGCCGCGGCCCGCACCGCCGGCCGGGCCGCCCGGGTGCACCTCAAGATCGACACCGGCCTCGGGCGGGCCGGGGCCACCGGCGAGGACTGGCCCGGCCTGTGCGACAGCGCCGCGGCGCTCGAGGCGGACGGGCTCATCGAGGTCGTGGGCGTGTGGAGCCACTTCGCCTTCGCCGACGCGCCCGGCCACCCGACCGTCCAGGCGCAGATCAGCCGGTTCGGCGACGCGGTGGACGTCGCCCGCAAGGCCGGGCTGCGCCCGCAGGTGCGCCACCTCGCGAACTCGGCCGCGACGCTGGTCAGCCCGGAGGCGCACTTCGACATGGTCCGGCCGGGCGTGTCGGTGTACGGGCTGTCGCCGGGGCCCGAGGTCGGGCCGCCGTCCGCGTTCGGGCTGCGGCCCGCGATGACGCTGCGCGCCAGCACCGCGCTGGTGAAGCGGGTGCCGGCGGGCACCGGAGTGTCCTACGCGCACCGCTACCGGACGTCGGCGGAGACCGGCCTCGCCGTCGTCCCGCTCGGCTACGCCGACGGCATCCCCCGCTCGGCCACGAACACGGCCGAGGTGCTCGTGGGCGGGCGCCGGCGGCGCATCGCCGGCACCGTCTGCATGGACCAGTTCGTCGTGGATGTCGGTGCCGACCCGGTGCGCGTAGGCGACGAGGTGATCCTCTTCGGCCCCGGCGACCGGGGCGAGCCGACCGCGGACGACTGGGCGCGCGCGCTCGGCACCATCAACTACGAGATCGTCACCCGGATCGGCCCGCGGGTACCGCGCGTCTACATCTGACCGCCGGATACGCCTGATCGGCCGGGACGTCTGGTCAGCGGCAGCCGCCGGTGCCGCACGCGCCGCCGCCGTGCTCGTGGCCGGCTGTGGCGCCCCCGAACATGCCGCGTTCCATCCGGCGGCGGACCGGCTGCGGGTTCGCCGCGCGCTCGGCGGCCTTCTCGATCTCGTCGCGCGTGGTCAGTGTCAGCATCACCGGCCCGCTCTGGGCGGGAGCGGCCGGCTGGGCACCGGCCTCGGCGAGGTCGTCATCGATCTCGTCGAGATCCTCGTCGAGATCGACAGCGCCGCCATACGTGGGCGACGTGGTCAGATTGCTCTTCCGCCACCGCAGTTTCACGACGCCTCCCCTGGTCGCAACCACACGGCTCGACCAGGTCCACGCTAGCGGAGGATCGCGGAGCGGACCCGGTGGATCTCTGTGATCCCCTGTCGGGTATCCGCCTGCGCCGAGACGTGTACTCCCGGGTCTGCTCATGACATCGCTTTCGGGCATCGGGCACCATCGGGCATCATCGGGGTGTCGTGCGTTCTATGGCCGGAAGGTGGGCAGACGGTGGCAGGCGCCCCAACCGATCGTGGTTCCACCGGCGGTTCGGTCCGCTCGGCTGGCGCTGCCCGTGCCGCCCTTTCGGTCGGCTCGGCGGGGGCTGCCGGCGCCCTGACCGCGACCGCCGGCGCGGCGCGGGCGGTGGCCCGGGCAACGGGATCCGCCGCGGGCTCCCGGGCCGCGCGCCGTGGTGGCACGGTGGGCCTGGTCGGAGCCGCGATCGCGGCCGGCCTGATCGCCGAGCGCCGGGCCGTGCGGCGCCACCGGGCCGTACCCGACCTGCCGGACCGGGAACGGGTCGGCCCGATCGGCGGCCGGGCCGACATGGTGGTCGCCGTGGCGGACGGTGTCCCGCTGTATGTGGAGGAGACCGCGCAGGACCCCCCGCCCCGATCCGGAGCGGGCTCCGCCGCGCCGACGCTGGTCTTCGTGCACGGCTTCTGTGTGAACAGCGACTCGTGGGTGTTCCAGTACCGCGCCCTGCGCGACCTGGGTCCGATGGTCTTCTACGACCAGCGCGCGCACGGCCGCTCCGGCCCGTCCGAGGCGGCGAACTGCACGATCGACCAGCTCGCGGCAGACCTCTACCAGGTCCTCACCGAGCGGGTCCCCGAAGGTCCGATCGTCCTGATCGGCCACTCGATGGGCGGCATGACGATCCTCGCGCTGGCGGGGGAGCATCCGGAGCTCTTCGGTGACCGCGTCATCGGGGTGGCGCTCATCTCGACCAGCGCGGGTGATCTCCCCCGGGTGACCTTCGGCCTACCAGCACTGATCACGGGCGGCGTGCGCCGGGTGTTACCCGGGCTCGCGATCGGCATGCGCAGCGCCCCGTCGCTGTTCGAGCGCGCCCGCCGGCGGGGCAGCGACTTCTCCTGGGAGATCACCCGGCGGATCGGTTTCGGCTCGACCGATGTGCCCCCGTCCGTTGTCTCGTTCCTGGAGACGATGGTGGGGGACACGCCGATCACCGTCATGGCCTCCTTCATGTCCACCCTGCTCGACCATGACAAGCTGGACGCCGCCGTCAACCTCCGCGGCTCTCCCACCATCCTGCTGGTCGGGGACGGCGACCTCATGACGCCGCTCGCGCACAGCCTGACCCTCGCCGAGCTGCTGCCCGACGCCGAGCTGCGGGTCGAGGAGGGCGCGGGGCACGCGGTCATGCTGGAACGACCGGCCGCGGTGAACGCCGCCATCCGCGACCTGGTCGAACGGGTCCGCCCGCCGCGCCGGGCACCGCTGCGGGCGCCCGACCCCGTCGGGCCGTGACGGCGGGCCCGCGGGGAGCGGTACGTGACGTCGGCCCGGTACCGCGCCGGCGTCGGACCCGGCTCCGCGACGCCCGACGGCGGGCCGGGTGACGACGGCGCGCCGGCGACATACGAAGAACCACGGACGAGGACGGATACGCACCGATGACCACGCCCGCCGTCCCCGAGATCGCGGTCGAGGATCCCGACCAGATGCGTGCGCTCGGTGCGCGCCTCGCGCCGCTGCTGCGCGCCGGTGACCTGATCATCCTGGACGGTCCGCTGGGCGCCGGCAAGACCGTTTTCGTCCAGGGGCTCGCGGCCGGCCTCGGGGTGTGCTCCCCGGTGACGTCGCCGACGTTCGTCCTCGCCCGGGTGCACACCGACGGCCGCCTGCCGCTGGTCCACGTGGACGCCTACCGGCTCGGTGGCGCCGCCGAGGTCGACGATCTCGATCTGGACGCCGATCTCGGGCGGTCGGTGTGCGCGGTCGAGTGGGGTTCCGGGCTGGTGGAGCAGATGGCCGCGGCCCATCTGCGGGTGGAGATCAGCCGTCCGTCCGGCGACGAGACCGGCGATGTGCGGCGGGTGCGGCTGCGGCCCGAGGGGGCCGACTGGGCCGCCCGGCTGACCGCGCTGGCCACTCCGGACCGCACACCGCACCCGCAGGGGCCCGCGGCGCGTTAGCCGAGTCGTGCCATCGGTGCACCCGGCCCGTCGGCGTCCGCCGGTGTGTGCCGGCCTCTTACCGGGCCGGGCGGCGGGTCGGGTGCTGTCGAGCTCGGGCCGGATCGCGTCGACCTGTTGGTGCCGGCCTGTTGGTGGTGGCCGGGCGTGCCGCCGGGATCGTGGCACGCACGACGCGCTACCCGCGCCCGGACCCGTGCCGGCCGCGATGCCGCGATGTCCTGAGGGCGGGAACCGTCTCGGTGCGGCGGGCGCCCGTGGCGCGGGAACCAGCCCCCGTCGGTGGAATTCCCGGGACGGCCAGGCAGGCCGCCGGGCTCCGCGCCGTCCTAGCACCTATTCGGGTGGGCATGTTCGGGTAACCCGGTGAAGTGATTCCAGGAACACGGGGGCTCACCGGCGGTGAATTTTCGCTGCCGTTCCGGAATGGCGTTGGCGGTCGGACGTGAGCCGTCGCATAGCAGCGGGCGACCTAGATCATGTTAAGGTCAGATGTCCCAGTGTTAATGTTCGCCCCCGACCCCGTTCCTATACCGCGTCTCGGGTGGGCGTGTCGTGGCAAGTAGCGCTTGAGGACAAATAGTCAACGTTCCGTAGTTGATGAGTTGTTCCGCTATATTGGCGGCGTAGGCGCGAAGTTCATGCATGTAGCGGCCTGACTGCTTCATGTAAGGGCCGCGGAGAACCGGGATGGCCCGTTGTGGCCGGGAGAGGGGGGCGAGTGCGCAGCAGCACCGCTGCCGACCTTGTGGACGCTCCGGTGGAGCGGTCGACCCGGTCCCGCCGTACACGCAGCGACTTCCTCGCGAGCCGGCGTGATCTGCTCGACGCCGTGGGCCGGCTCCTCGCCCGCAACGGGCGCCGCTTCAGCCTCGTCGACCTCGCCGCGGAGGCGGGCGTCTCGACGGCGACCGCGTACCGCCACTTCGTCGACGTCCACGACGCCCTCGACGTGTACTACCTCCAGCTCATCGACGTACTGGTAACCGACATCCGCGCCCTGGCGGTCGGTGAGGACCACCTGGGCAACTTCGAGGTCGTCTGCGAGGTGTGGGTCCGCTCGGCCGCGCGGTGGGGGCGGGCGGCGGTGCACGTGCGCTCCGCCCATGGGTACCTCGCCCGGCTGCAGGCCCGTGACGACCTCGTCTCCAAGCTGCACCAGGTGCTCGCGCCGGTCGTGCTCGGCCTGGTGGACAACGGCGTGCTGCCGCCTCAGGAGCCCGAGTACGCGGTGCTGTTGTGGGCCTCGGTCTTCGACGAGCGGGTGATCGTCGACCTGCTCGACACCCTCGGCTGGTCGGTCGAGCAGGTCGCGCAGAAGCTCACCGCCTCGGCGCTGCGGATGCTCGGCTACACCGGCTGGACCCCCCTACGGCCGGCCTTCCCGCCGGCGGGCTCCGGTGCGCAGGCGCCCGCCGCCGGCCCGGTTCCCCCGGCCCCCGTGCC
>NZ_UBIZ01000491.1:0-241 GCF_900465275.1 Parafrankia sp. Ea1.12
TCGTGCGCGACGGCCGCGACGCCCTCGGTGTCGAAGACGTCCCCGCGCGGGTTGCCGATCGTCTCGCCGTAGAAGGCCCGCGTCTCGGGGCGTACCGCGGCCCGCCAGGCGTCAAGGTCGTCCGGGTCGTCGACGAACGTGGTCTCGATGCCCAGGTCGGCCAGGGTGTGGCGGAACAGGGCGTACGTTCCGCCGTAGAGCGACGCGGACGACACCAGGTGGTCGCCGGCGGAGGCGAGGT
>NZ_UBIZ01000489.1:0-236 GCF_900465275.1 Parafrankia sp. Ea1.12
GGACATCGAGTTGCTCGTGCTGCGGCATGAGGTCGCGGTGCTGCGCCGCACCCAGCCCAAGCCCCGGTGGGACTGGGCGGACCGGGCGGTGCCCGCCGCACTGATCCGACTCCTGCCCAGAGCGCTGGGAGCGCACCGGCTGGTCACCCCCGGGGACCGTCCTGCGGTGGCACCGCCGCCTGATCACACGGACATGGACCCACACGCACCGGACGGGAGGGCCACCGATCAGCCAG
>NZ_UBIZ01000486.1:0-10289 GCF_900465275.1 Parafrankia sp. Ea1.12
ACCAGCAGCTCCGCGCCCGCTACTTCGCCTCCCGCGCGACCCGCCCCACCTGGCTACACACCGTCAACCACCCCGCCGCAGGCGGCGTGATCAGCTGACTACAGATTCCGGCCAACTGGGAAAAGCCGCTAATCCGTGGAACCTCTGAAACCCCGGGATCAGGCGCCTAGGGTACGCCGAGGCGCTCCGACGGCTCGGCGAATGATCTACCTGACGCTTCGTGAACCGCTGTACATCGCTGAGCGGGCCATCGGCTCCGAGCCCGTGGTCAGGGATCACGGGCTGCTCGAATCCGCTCTTGCTCGCCCACGGGCGACGGTGTTCGGGCGTGACGCCTATCCCACGCTCGACGGTAAGGCCGCTGCGCTCCTGCATTCGCTGGCTCGCGACCATGCCCTCATCGACGGGAACAAGAGGCTCGCTCTCGCTGGGCTGATTGCTTTCTACGGCCTCAACGGCCGCCGGCTGACGTTGACCAACGATGAGGCCTACGACCTCGTCATGAATATCGCGTCCGGCCTCTGCGACGCCGTCGAGGACATCACCAAGATCCTCGAAGGGGTGACGCGGACCCGGCGGTGAAGATCGGGGCGTGTCTCGCCGCGTCGGACTCCGTTCGTACCCGAGTCGACGGGGGCCGCACTCGGGACACGCCCTGCGCTGGCCATGGCTGCGAATGGACGCCGTGCCTGCCCCGGGCGCTCCTCGGTCTCGTCGGTCTCGTCCGGAGGACGTTCCGTTCGCCGGACGGTTCTGCCGACTCCTTCCAACTCGTGGCAACGGACGCTATGACCAGTGGCGTGCGGTCTGACCCTCTTCCACCTTCAGGGCTGCATGCGCGCTGAGGCCCACCGGGCGCGGCGTCGTGACCGCGTGCCACGCTCCGGGAGAGGCACTGACTGCGACGGGCCGCGCCTGCGGTCGCGTCAGCTGTAGCGACGTGCAACAGGCCCCGTGACATGCCTGGGCCGCTGAGCCATGATCAGCCGCGCGAGGACGCCCTGTGTGCGACCCGTATGAGACCAACGCCAACGCTGTCGGGGGAGGACCGTATGGCCGCGGCCGACACCGCGACGGTACGGTCTGTGCGCCAGCGTGTGACGTCGAAGAACAGGACGGGGCACGCGGGTGGCCGCCGGCGGCGTGGCCGGCGGATCGGTTTCCGCCTGTCAGGTCGAGGAGTAGCTGTGGACCCGTTGTCGCTGCAGGACCTGATCGACTCCGAGGAGTTCGCACTTGATCACGCCGGCCTCGCCGTGCTGCCGTTCGACGTGTGCATCCGGCTGCTGGGGACGGTGCCGGTGGGCCGGGTGGCCTTCGTGTCGGACGGCGAGGTCGTCCTGCTGACCGTCAACCACGCGATGGACGGCGACAGTGTGGTCTTCCGGTCGGCCGTCGGCTCCAAGCTGTCGGCGGCGGTGAACCATGACTCGGTCTCCTTCCATGCCGACTGGTTCGACCCGGAGACCAGAGCGGGGTGGAGCGTCCTGGTCACCGGTGCGGCCGGGGCCGTCGTCGAGGGTGCCCAGACCGCGGCACTGGAGCGCCTGGGCCTGGAGCCCTGGGCGGACGTCGTCGAGCGGCCGTACTGGATCCGGATCGTCCCGCGGTCGGTGACCGGGCGGGCGGTCGTGCGTTCGGAAAGCTGACCTTCGACCCGGCCGCACTGGCGAGCCGGCCGCGGGCCTCGAACGACTGCGAGCATCAGGGAGTCGCCGGCGCGGTGTCGGACGAGTGATCAGTCGTCGGCGATCAGGAGTTCGCCGAGGAGCTTCTCGACGGGTGCGCGGATGGCGTCGCGGATCAGGCGGACGGCGTCGATGACCTGCCCGGCGGAGTTGTCGAGTTTCCAGTCCTGGTAGCGGATAGCCGCAGACGACGACCGGCATAAGGCCCTGTCGGCCGCGGCTGTGGGGCGGCCGGACTCGGCGTGGCGAACACCCACCCCTGGACGCGGCGCGACTCGACATCACGTCGCCGCCGCTGTGAGGCTGGGCGGAGGCCGTCCATATCCTGTTGAGAACGGCGGCCACGGCGACGGCTCCCCTGGCGTTCGGTCTGTTGGCTGACGCGCTGTCCGGTCCCGGAGGACGGTGACGCACCGTGGATGATCTCGACGTGCCGTGCACGTCGCGACACCATCCTGGTCAGGCCCGCTCGGCCCTCCGTGTCGATCACGCTGAGCCGCCCCTGGGCTCGAAGATGAGCAGCCCGATCGTGCGTAGGCCGGCCGCCCTGTCGGTGCAGGGCGGCCTGGACGTCGGCGACGGTCAGCTGCCAGTGGCGGATCTCGTCGGGGCGGATCCTCCCGCTCGCGGCACACGGCCACCGCGTCGGCCGCCGCCTCGACAGCGCGTGGGACGACCACGCCGATCGGGACCTGACGGAGGTTCGACGCGCCGGTCGAGTACGTGCCGCGGGTGCCCGCGTCGAACCGGCGCTCCATCTCTGCACAGCACGGTCGGGTCGACCGCCCCGCGCGGCATGTGGAAGGTCACGCTATGGAGGTTCGCATTGGTGCTGGTCGCCGCGATGCCCGATCTGGCCAAATGCCCAGATCACACCGATGGTCGCGGTGACCAGTGCCCCTGGCAGGAATCGAACCTGCGACCTACCGCTTAGGAGATAATTCGGCATGTGCACCGTGCTGACCTGCGAAAACGCAGGTCACTGCCGAACGACAGGCCAAAAGTTAATAGGCCCAGCCCGGCGGCGTCCGAAACCACCCGGCGGCGGCCGCCGAGGACCCCTGCGAGCTGACGCGACGAGGCCGACTGTGCCACCAGGGCAGCCGAGCGGCTCGTGGGCGCCGTGCCTGCCGACGGTAGCGATGGCGGCCAGCGGTGATCATCAGGTTGTTCGGAGTAGCCGAGTCGTTCCTCGGGGATGGCGGATCCGTTCCGGCTCACCTCAGGCTTTCTTGGACGCGGCGATGTCGGCAGGGAGGGACGCGGGCTACGCGCCCCGGCGGAAGGCCGGCGAGGAAGGTGTGGGAAGTTCGGCTTACAACGTCGCGCGGCGATATACGGCTGCCACCGGCCCTGCGACAAGCGCGGTTGCTCTTATGGCCCTATGCTGTGTTCCGGGATCAGCAATCTCCGACCTGCGATCGTTAACGGGATCTAATAACCTGAATTTATGTCGTGGGGACTTTTTATCGTGATGCTACGTCTCGTTCTCTGGTTCCTCGGCTCGGTCAATCTCTGCCCTGATTTCCTCCATGAGAGCGGCCGGGGCATGCGCGCGGAGTGCTGAGTCGTACTCGTCTCCGGTGAGGTGGCGGCGGGCGCGTTTCAACCAGCCAAGGTCCTCGGGAGGCCATATGTCGGAGATCTCATGCCAGCTCGTGGCAGCGTATATGAGCATCCCAACCGCTTCGTTGTGCTTCCCGGCCTCTATCGGAGATTTACTCAGACTTGTGGCCGATAGTGACGCGAGACGTGCATCGTTGGTCTTCTTGAAGAGGTCGAGGTCGAGGTCGCGGCGTAGGTGGGTGGTGGCGTCGTCGAAGCGGCGTTGTTCCTGCGCGACCGTGCCGAGCTGTCCGGGGCGAGCCTGGGCCGTACCGACCTGAGCGGCGCGGACCTCTCCGAGGCTAACGGCTTGAGGCCCGAGCAGGTGGAGTCCGCGGTGGGAGACGGAGAGGCGAAGCTTCCGCGCTGGATGCCCCGGCCGAGCTCATGGCCACCCCCGTCGGACGAAGACGGGTGATCCTTTGGATCTCGGTAGCTGCCTCGGCGCGCGCTAAAGTCGCCACCCTGACTCGCGTTAAGCTCACTTATCAAGAGTCAGGGTTGACGGGGAGGGGTTCCGGATCATGTAGCTGTCAAGGTTCGACACACACACCCGCTCGGCGGCGACGGGCGGCCGGTCGTGGCCGGTGTGCGGATGGTGGACCGGCAGGTCAGCGATCAGACTCGGGTCATGCTCGCCGCGGCGATCCGCCCGAACACTGCCCGTGCCTTACACCTACGCCTGGTCGCGGCTCACCGGCTGGTGCAACGAGCAGGGCCGCAGCGCGCTGCCTGCCACCGCGGAGACCCTCGCCGAGTACACCGCCACCCTGATCAGCCGCGACGCCGCCCCGGCGAGCATCGACCAGGCGCTCGCCGTCGTGCAGCGCCGCCACCGCGACCAGGGACAGGCCAGTCCGGACACCGCCACCGCACGGCTCCTGCTGTGGGCCTACCGACGGGACCGCGCCGAGCAGGGCAAGACGGTGCGCCGCTCGGCGCCGGTCACGGTCGAGCCGCTGCGCGTGATGGTCGACGCTGCCGGCCCGGTCGACACTCCGGCCGGGCTGCGTGACCGGCTCCTGCTTGTGCTCGGTTTCTCCCTCATGGCCCGCCGGTCCGAGCTCGTCGGGCTGGACCTGGCCGACGTCGCCGCAGTCCCCGAGGGGCTGGAGGTCACGGTGCGCACGTCGAAGACGGACCGGGACAGCGCCGGGACGGTTGTGCCGGTGCCCTACGGGTCGGACCCGTCGCTGTGCCCCGTGCGGCTGTACCGGGTGTGGGCGGCGATGCTCGCCGAGCACGGGGGTGACTGGCGGGCCGCTGCTGTGCCGGGTGGACCGGCACGGCAACATCGGCGGCCGGCTCACCGGCGACGGGGTCCGGCGCATCCTCCAGACGCTCGGCGTCCGGGCGGGTCTGCCGGCCGGGCAGATCCCGACCCCGCACGGGCTGCGCGCCGGTGGGGCGACCGCAGCGGCCCGCGCGGGGCCCCGGTGTCCGCGATTACCCGGCAGGGCCGGTGGGCGGAGGGGTCCCCGGTGGTGCACGCCTACATCCGGACCGTCGACCAGTGGCGGGAGCACCCGCTGCGCGGCGTGCTCTGACCCACACTCGAATGCCCCGGCCGTCTGGCGCGGGGGCATCCGCGTTTCCGGAGTACCTGGGGGTTCGCGCGGCTACGGACCACCGAGAAATGCGGCTATGCCGTTTGGCTGACCGGCGAGCCGTTCACTATTTGCCTCCGGCGATAGCACGGCGTGCACCGGCACTGGTCGGGGCCACAGGCATGGTCAGCGTCACCGGATGGCGAGGTCGCGGGCTTGCTGCCAGCGGACGAGCGCTTCGGAGGACACACGGGCGTAGCGGGCCAGGGATGCGGGGGAGGTGTGGCCGGAGTAGGCGAGCAGGGCGGAGGTGTTCGCGCCGTCCTCGGCAGCGTGAGTGAGAGCGGAGTGCCGGAGTTGATGCAGGGTCCACGGCCCGCCGGGCAGCGTCCGGCTGGCCTGTTCGAAGCATTCAGCAGCTCGTCGGTAAGACAGCCGGGCCCGGCCGGTGTCGGGATCGAGGTCGGCGGCGGGCAGCTGTACGCGGGCCCGCCGGGTGGTGAGGAACACCGGTCCGGTCCGGCGGTCGTCGAGCAGGCGGGGCAGCAGGCGGGCGGTAGCGGAGCGCCAGACGATGACGTCGGCAGCGCCGCTCTTGCGGTGAACCTTTGCGCGGCGGTTGCGCAGGTCGAGGTCGTCGACGTCGAGGGCTAGGACCTCCTCAGCGCGAGCTGCGGTCTCATACAGCAGCCGCCACAGCGTCCGTTCCCTCAGCGGCAGGTGTGCCCGGCTCAGCAGTGCCTCCAGGCCCGCCCGGACCAACGGCCGAGTCCGGTCCACGGCGCGGGGGCGCCGGCGGATCCGTTGGGTCGGATCGGCCTCGATCCAGCCCTGCGCCCGCCACCAGGCGATAGCCGATCGCAACCCATCGAGGCGGGCGTTCGCCGTCGCGGGCGCCGCGGTGCCCCAGCGGCGGCTAAACCAGAGACCGATCCGCTCGACGCCCGCCTCAGTGTCGAGCACGACGAGCGGGCTGTCCGGACCGAGCTCGGCGGCCAGGGCGGCCAGGGCAGTCCGGTAGGAGCGGGCGGTGTTCCGGTTGGCCACCTCGGCGAGAAACGCCTCGGCCGCGCCGGCAAGCGTCGGCCCGGCCGGCGCGAGGTCGACCCGGTGAACCCCGCCCATAGGACCCCCACATCGCTGTCTCAGAGAAGCAGGCCGAATCACCCCACCCCCGGCGACGTGCTCGACCACCTCGCCGGGCGAGGCTACCGCAGATAATCACCGACTATCTGCGGAACCAGTCGACCCATTGCAGCACCGCAGACGCGACGCGGGCCTCAAACTCTCCGCTACAGAAAGCTATTCGACCGGCGGCGGAGGTGTGACCCACATCTCACGCTGTTGCCAGCTATCGGCGCCACCGTCTCGCCAGAAGCTCGACCGATACTCCTGGTCACACAGCGTGCGGCCCATGCGCTGCTCGCCAGCTGCCACCAAAAGCTTGCTCCGGCCTGCAATGAACCTCTGTAGCTCACGGTAATTTCAGTCGGGCCACGGCGAAGTTTTACCTACTGATCTTCACGCGAGGAAGGGGGATGGATTTGACGGCTAGGCGGTCTGTCCGGCTTGTCTATGGCAGACTCCATCCCGGCACGGACAGACGGAGCACAGATCGAGCCCCTCCACGTTCCGGATGCCTATCGTTTTCTAGATTCGGAAGAGGTATGGATGAGAGTGCTGTCGCGCCTTCGATTGAGTGGAGCGATTGTCGGGGCACTGGTCGCCTGCGGAACTGCCTTGGCGCTCGCCGTCCCGGCGGCTGCTCAAACTTCGCCCAGCCAGGAATCGGTAGTTCCGAAAGTGGACGATCAGGCTATCGCTGGTTCTCTCAAGGCTCCACTCGCTGATCGCGTCGCCGCGCAGCTGCGGCTGGCCCCGGGAGGCGTGAAGATCAGCCCGAACGAAATCTCCTGGGACGACGGGAAGGTTGTCATGGTCTTCCCTCAGGACGGTGAGACCGCGGCGCCGGCGTCGAGTAGTGCCGTTTTGGATGGAGGGGTGTCAACCCAGGCTATCCAGGGGTGCCCCACTCAGTACCTCGGCGCGGACTACTACTGCTTCTACGAACACGGGAACTACGGCGGAAGGCGCCTCCAGTTTAAGGATCATCCGCAGTTCGTACTCTTCAGTACCTACGCATTCAACAACCAGGCATCATCTTGGGTCAATGGGGGTGCGGCGTACATCACTGTATACGACGGGGATGCTGGCAACAGCCCTGTTCTGTGGGGCATGCCTGCACACACCCAGTCGTCTCTTGTAGCGGCAGCAAACAACGACCGAGCAACCAGCTTCTATGCAAACTAGATCGAGTCTTCGGGTATTTGACCGGCGGCTCTGCGTGCGTCCCCGTGCTTGATACAGCGTGACTCCCGCGAACGGGGCTGGTGGGGCGGACAGCATGTCCGCCCCACCAGCCCCGTTGTTCATCGTGGGGGTTCGGTGTCGTTGGTGCGGGCGGCGTCGAGGAAGGCGGTGTAGGAGATAACGCTGGGAATGGGGACGCCGAGGGCGCCGGCGGTGGTGGTCAGGGTCTTCTCCTGGCCGAGGAGACGTCCGTCGGTCGGGTCGATGAGCAAGACGTAGCGGGTCGGCAGCCCGGACATCGCGCTGTCGACCGCGACCGCGAGGGCAGGGCGGCCGGCCCGGTCGACGGTGCGGCCCTGCAGGTACAGGTCCGGAGTGGAGGCAAGGATGTCGAGGAGAGCAGCGCGCACCGGCGCGGGCGGAACCTGTTCGAGGTAGAGGTCGGCGATGGCGACGAGGGTCTCGGCGGGGCCGTTCTCGGCTGGATGACCGGTGGCAAGGAGGGCTGCCAGCTCGGCTGTGTCTGCGGGCAGGTCTGCCGGGTACATGGCACCTAGGCCGCCGGCCGGGAAGGTCTCATCAGCGGGGTCGGCTATGGGGCGTCCTTCCTCGTCCCAGGCCTGCCGCGCATGCTCGGAGGGGAACTGCGGCTCGCCCGGGGTGGTCCGGATGCGCCCGGAGCCATCGGGAGCACGCCAGACCTCACGGATCTCGGGCAGGACCGCCGAACGGACCTGGATCCCGTCGATCCGCGTGGACAGGTCCCAGCTCTGCGTCCGCACGTACTGATTGCCAGCGCTGCTTTGTGTAGAGGCCCCCGATGCGCGGATGCGGCCGGCGACGGTCAGCAGCGCATCGCGGGCGGTGCCGGCCTCGGCCTGGTAGGTCAGCGGCGGTGGCGTGGCGGCCTGAGCCAGCGACGGGGCGGCGCCGCGCGGCAGACCGAACTGAGTCACGACGATCGCTACCAGCACGGCGGCCATCCCCACCGGCACCAGCCACAGCGCGCGTGACCGGTGGCGAGCGGCACTCTGGCTTCGGCCGCGCCCCCCCGGGTCCCCGGGGGTGTCAAGAATGCGGGCAAGGACAGCTGCGCGATCCGTAGCCGCGGTGTCGTCGATGCTGTCTGCCGGGTCGTGACCGTCAAGAATCCGGCGGACCTTCCGAACATCACCGATCATGATGCCTCCTCGGCCGTAGAGAGCGGATGATCCGGGACAGCCGGCACGGCAGCCGATGCCGTCAGCTGGTCCTGCAGACGTCGCCGGGCGCGGTGCAGACGGACCGACGCTGTGCTTGCGCGTATCCCCAGGACCTGGGCAGCCTCGCGGACGCTCAGGCCATCCCAGCCGATGAGCGTGAGCAGCTCCCGGTCGGCGACGGACAAGCGTCCCAGCGCTGTGCGCACGGCATCCCGTTCGACCAGCGATTCAGCCGGGTTACCTCCGGCCAGCTCCGCTTGCTCCCCCACGGCGAGCTGCAGCCGCCGAAAACGCGTCTCACCGCGGCGCTGGTTCGCCACCACCCGGCGAGCAACACCCAGCAGCCAGGGCAACGGGGGATCAGGCACCTCGGAGAACCGCCGCCACGCGGTCATGAACGTCTCCGCGACAACATCATTGGCCGCGTGCTCAGGCACCTCCCGCAGGGCATACCGCAACACCGGGGCGTACTGGGCCTCGTACAAGGCGGTGAACTCCGCCTGTGGATCCTCGATCCGCACCACGTCTCCCCTCGGGTCCCTGTCGAGAGGATGTCCGGCATCCCCTCGTTCCTTACAGGCCGGCTCCGCGAAGGTGGTACGCGACGTGAGCGCCAGCTGGAGGGGACGCTCGCCCTGGCGGAACGGGCCGGGATGGTTGACATCGGGCCGTCAGCTCAACCCTGGTGTCACATCAAGCGACGCACGGGGGTCAGTCTTCAGTCGCCGCCGACAGGGGAGGAGTCGGGCGCGCACATCCGGTGCCGGCTTCACCCCCGCCAGCGGCCCGCCCTGGCCGCGCCTCCCTGCCTCCCCGGGCGCCACTGTCCCTGGCAGGGCTCTGTCCAGTTAACGGCTCTGTGCCACTTTCGGTGGTGACTGTGGGACTGTACGAATAACGGCTCTGTCGCATATTCGGTGGTGACGGTGTGTTAGCCGAGCAGGATCCGGTGGCGGAGGAGTGGGAAGTCGACTCGGCCGTGCATCTGCTCAAGATCTTCTTGGTCTTGGCGTTGACGCCTTCGGTGCCGCCATTGCTGTAGGGCAGGGTGAGCGCGTTGTTCACGGCATCCCGGTCGAGGTCGAGGCCGCGGGTGTAGGCGCGCAGGTGGGGCAGGTCGGCGGCCCGCGCGGTGGTGATCCAAGCGGTGAGGCGGTCGTTGTTGCTGTCGGCGGGGTCGAGGAACGCGGCGAAGCCGCGGACCAGGTTCGCGAGGCTGGTCATCTCGGGGCAGGCGGCGGTGAGCGCGTCGAGCCGGTCACGCTGGACGTCGGTGAGAGCGTCCATCGAGGCGGCGGCCCCTGGTTGATGTAGCGGACGAGCAGATTATGGCTGCCGTGTAGCCCTGCTGTCTGATCTCGCGGAACAGGCGCAGGACGGGGACGGCGGGTTCCTCGGCTCGGCCGGGTCGGACAGCTGTAGATCCCCAGGCAGCGGATCGAGATCGATCGTGGCGTGGCGTGGCAGCTGGAACGGGCCCGGAGAACCGCTGTGGCGGGATCTGCCCGTCGTTCACCCAGATGGCCTGGCCGTTCGGGGCTGTGACGTGGTTGACCGCAGGCCGGTCTCGATCGTCGGGGGTGGTGTTGTCGCGGGTGCGGGAGTCATCGGCCGGGGCCGTTCCGATGCTGGATGATCTGCCCGTAGTCGATGTCGATGACTTGGCCGTTGGCCCGGGGCTGCGAAGGTCCGAGCGGTGTACTCCTGGATGCTGCTCTGATGGCCTGCACGCGATCTTCTACGGCTGGTAAAAATAGGAAAGTTATCAGTTGTCTGAGCGCTGTGCGCTGGCATCGACGGCCGGTTCTGAGTGGGCGTTCTGCACGCTTTTGCCGGGTCTCAACTTGGGTTGATCTTTGGGGTGGTCGGTGGGGCGGGCTGGGGAAGGACGAACAGGCCGGGATCGGGCTCGGTGAGAACACCCCGTTCCACCAGGC
>NZ_UBIZ01000484.1:0-8998 GCF_900465275.1 Parafrankia sp. Ea1.12
TGTACAACCGCTACGCCGACGACGTCTTCTCGATGTGCCTGCTGATCCTCGGCGACCCGACGGTCGCGCGGGCGCGTTCGTGGTGGGCGGCGGCGGTGTGCTCGGGGCCGGCGCGGGTGGTGCGGCGGGCTGGTCGGCGCCGCGCTGGCCGGTGTCGACCTCGCGGACGACCTGGCCGGGTCGGGATACACCGGGACGGCTCGTGTAGGCGCCCGCGACGGTCGGCACCACAGTGGGCGAGGGCGCCTCGGACGCGACCGGCGGCCGGGCGATCGTCGGCAGGGGGCCGGGTGGCGCCGAGGGGGCGATCGCGACGATGCCGGGGCCGCCGTCGGCGACCAGCGCGGCCTCGCCCGCGGGCCAGGAGATGACGGCGGTGAGCCCGGCGACGGCGACGACCAGGGCGGCGGCCACGGCGATCGCGGGCCGGGCCCGGAAGTCGGCGAACCCGCCGGACCCCGCGGCGTCACCCGGGTAGGCGCGGTCCACGGGGATCAGCGGGAGGACGTTCCCGTACCGGTCCTGGGCACCGGCACCGGCCGGTGCCATGGTCTGCTCATGCTGGTCGTCCTGGCGCTGCGTGCGCAACTGCCCGGTGGACGGCGAGATGACGGTTACGGCGTCCTCAGGGGCGTAGCCGCCCGTGGGGCGACCGTCCGCGACCGGTGCCGGACCGCGGCGGTCCTGGGTCGGGAAGGCCGAGGCGGTGAAGGCCGGGACGGCCGGGCGGCTCGGGGCGGCGGCACCGGGATGGCCCGGCACCCCGCCAGCAGCCAGGCCCGCCGCGGCGGCCAGGTCGTCGACTCCGGCAAACGCGACGCCCGCAGGCTCGGTACCGGCGAACTCGGAGCCGGCGCGCTCGGCGGCTCGGCGGCTCGCGGCCGCCGCAGCGGCTTCGGCGGCGACGGCCGCGCGGTCGAAGGTGCGCTCCAGACCGGCCCGCAGGCTGGCCGGCGCGGGCACCACGGCGCCGTCGAGCAGCTCCTCGGGTGAGACGCCGTGCGGGACGGGAACGCTGCGCGCCTGCGGGGATCCCGACCAGGCCAGCGCGCTGCCGCGGGCGAGCTCCAGCAGCCAGGGGCGCAGTCGGGTCGGGTCCGAGAGCGGGTTGAGCCTCGTCCTCGCCACGAGGGCGAACGCGGTGCCGGCGGCCGCCCGCGCGACCGTCGGGTCGCCGAGGATCAGCAGGCACATCGAGAAGACGTCGTCGGCGTAGCGGTTGTACAGGTCATCGAAAGCCTGACGATCGCCGCGCCGAACCCGCGCCACCAGGTCCGCGTCGTCGTTCATCCGCTCAGCATCTCCCCGTGACGGCGTTCCTGACCTCGGCATCGGGACCAGGCTCCCAACCATTGTGGTGCCGGCCTGGTCACCGGTCAGGCAGGTCAATAGTAGGAGGTGCGTCATCCTGTTGGGGTGAATGCTGGGAAGATCTTTTGTCGCCAGCTCGACACCACGGTCAGCTTGACGCTGATCGTGGTGTCGTATCCCACTTCGTCGGGCGCGCTGACCACCTTATACGAAGGCAGCTTCGACGTATCCGCTCCGGCATCGCCGGGGCCGGACCGGTCCAGGCGACTGGTGAAGAAACCGCCTGGTATTCCCGAGAACCATCGTCAGTGTGGTGATCAGGAATTGGGCGGTTGTTCGAGCAGCGTGACCGTCGCGGTCTGGCTGGAGCCGTCGCGCTGGTAGGTGACCTGCACCTGGTTGCCGATCTCGTAGGACCGGACGGCGGCGATCAGCGAATCCACGTCGGTGACGGCGCGATCCCCCACTTTGGTGATGACGTCACCTACGCGCAGGCCCGCTTTGTCCGCCGGGCCTCCGCTGACCAGGGAGCGGATCTGCGCGCCCGTCCCACTCGCGGCCGTCGACCGGGTGTTCTCGTCGGCGGTGGAGGCGCTCACACCCAGATAGGGGTGCTGCGCTGCGCCGTTGTCGACGAGCTGGCCGGCGACCTTCTCCGCGTAGTTGCCCGGAATCGCGAAACCAACCCCGATGTTTCCGGACTGCTGACTACCACCAAAGGGTGAACTGCCGCCGACCGTCGCGATTGCGGTGTTCACGCCGATGATCTCGCCCTTGCTGTTCACCAGCGGCCCACCCGAGTTGCCGGGATTGATGGGCGCGTCGGTCTGGATCGCGTCCAGGACGGTGTTCTGCTGGTCCCGCACGGTCGCGTCGCCGGTGCGGACGGGCCGGTGCAGCGAGCTGACGATGCCGGAGGTGACCGTCCCGTTGAGGCCCAGCGGGCTGCCGACGGCGACGACGAGCTCGCCGACCTGCAGTGCGTCGGAGTCCCCGAACGTGGCGGCGGGCAGGCCGGTAGCGTCGATCTTGACCACGGCGAGGTCGGAGCTCGGGTCGGTCGCCTTGACCTGCGCGTCGAAGGTCCGGCCGTCCTGCATCGTGACCGTGAGGGTGCCGCCCTGCGAGGCGCCGGACACCACGTGGTTGTTCGTGAGGATGTAGCCGTCCGCGCGGATGATCGTCCCGGAGCCGGTGCCCGACTCCTGGCTGGACTGTTCGGCGATCGTCACGACACTGGGCAGGATCGCCTGCGCGGCCGCGGCGACCGTGTTGTCCGCGGCCGGAGAGACGCCGGCCGTGCCGGTCGACTGCCGCAGGCCGGCGGAGGAGGTCACCACCGCCGGGGAGTCGTCGCTGGCGACGAGTGCGCCGACGCCGCCGCCGATGCCGCCCGACACGAGCGCGATCGCCAGCGCGGCCGCGATCATCCGACGCCGGCGCATGGGCGCCGGGTTCGGCTTCGCGGGGGTGAACCGCCCGTAGGGGTCGGAGCCGCCCGGTGACCCGGGCGCCCGGCCACCGGGTGCCTGACCGCCGGGAGCCGCTCCGGGCGGCACCGGGGCGCCCCAGCCGGGATGCCCGGGGTTCCACCACGCGCCGGACTGCTGCTGGCCCTGGCCGGTGGCCGGGCCGCCCTGGTCGACCCGTTGCGTGCTGTCACCAGCGCCGGCGGTGGAGCGGGGGTCGGCCCAGCCGGAGGTCTGGGCGTAGGGCGCGGTCGGCCGGGGACCCTGCTGCGGGCCCGGCTCGTAGGGCCCACCGGGCGCGCCCGTGCCAGGCGCCGGGCCGGCCGGGTGCGGCGCCGGCGGGGGGCCCGCCGGAAAACCGCCGGTCTGGTCAGGACGGCTCGGGCCGGGCCCGGCCGGCGGCGTACCGGGGTACTGCTGATGTTCGACGGGATTCGACCGTGGGTCCACCGACCCCTCCGAACTGTTCGCCTCGGCCCTGGTCCGCTCCGGCGCGTCGTCGGGCGGAGCCCAAGGGGACCGGGCGTCGTGCGTGGCAGTCATGGTAAGCACTTTCCCCCGGGACCCTGAGCGATTCCTGAATTCCAACCTACGTTCCGCTTAGTCGGCGCCGCGAAGGGTGTCCGCTCCAGGACATCCTGCCCGAGTCTGGAAATGGCATCCGTTGTGGCCCCGGCCCGTGGCCCCGGCTCTGGTGCCGGCCCCGCGCGCAGGGCGGCCGGGTCGCGCGCTCCTGGGCTGGTCACGGCGCTGGACTGGTCGTGGTGCCGGCTCCGCCGGGCACTCCGCCTGGCTGCTGACCGTGGCCGGCCTCCGTACCCGCGGCGCCTGCCGCGTCCCCCGGCGTGCCGGTGCCGGTGCCGGTGCCGTTCACCGTCGCCCGGCCGCCAGCAGGTCCCGGATCTCGGTCAGCAGCCGGGTCTCGTCCGTGAGCGTCGGATCGTCCAGCGGGGACGTCTGGCCGCGCCGTCGCCGCTCATTGATCCTGCTGACCGGTGCGACCACGACAAAGTAGATCACCGCGGCGATCGAGAGGAACGCGATGAGGCTGTTCAGGAATCGACCGTAGTAGAAGACACTGTTGTTGATCGTGAAGGTGAGCTGTGCGAAGTCCGGCTTCCCGATGATCGCGGCGATGAGCGGGGTGAAGAGGTTCGCGACCAGCGACGTGACCACCGCGGTGAAGGCTGTGCCGATCACGACGGCGACCGCGAGGTCGACGACGTTCCCCCGCAGCAGGAACTCTTTGAAGCCCTTCATGCATCCCCCCGGACGTCGACTTCCCCGCGATGCCGTGCCGAGTGTGTGACCGCCCGATCGGGTGGTTCGCGGTGGTTCCCACCCGCCACACCATCGGGCCGGGTGCCGCGACCGCCGGTGCCGCCCGCGCCGGCCGGCGACGTCGGCCGTCGGTGATGGCGAGGACACTAACGGCGGTGGCGGCGGCCGGCAGCGCGATGAGCCGGGGCCGGCGAACTCCGGCGGGCCGACTTCCCCGGCAGGTCGGGAAATGGGCCACGAGGTGGGCTGAATGTCAAGGGGGCTCGCGCAACACTTCCGCAACGGCGTGATACACCGGTATCCGCTGGGTATTCCCTGCATGGCCCGGAATCGGAGGTTGTCTGGTGACGGACGGTGCGTGGAGAGGTGACCCTCGGGATCCGGCTGGGCCCGGCTACCGGGAACGGCCGCCCGGCGCACCGGACGACCCGGGGCCGGACGGCTACTGGGACGGCCCGGACCAGCATCAGCAGTACCGGAACGATCCCCGCGCCAACGGTCCCCACCAGGGCGTGCCGCACTACCAGGGCGGCCCGCCCGCGGGATATCCCGACGGCGCCCAGCCGGGCGGCGCCTACCAGCAGCCGGGATACCCGCCGGCCGCCGACCCCGGGCGCGCCTACGGCCCCGGCCCCGGCGGCGGTCCCTACCCGCCGGCGGGCCCGGCGGGAGGCCAGTACTCGCCGCCGCCCGGTCCCGGTGCCCGCCCGCCCGCGGGCGGTGGCGCGCCCTATCCTCCGGGCGGCCCGGGCCCCGCGACCGGCCCGTACCCGCCGCCCGGCCCCGCCACGGGCGGCTACCCGTCAGCGGACGGCCCGAGCGGCCCGGCCAGCCCGGGCGGTCCGGGCGGTGGGGGTGCCCGCCGGGACTCGACCTCCGTCCGCGGTGCCCTGGTGCCGCGCGCCGGTGCCGGCCGTGCCCCGACGCGCCCGCCTGGGTCGACCGGTCCGGCGCCGCGGCAGGCTCCCGAGCGGGGGAGCGCGGTAGATGCCGGCGCCGCCCGTCCGGACCTGTATCAGCCGGAGCCGTCCCGAGCGGCCGCGCGCCCGGGGACGGACCCGGGCGCGCGCCGGGGCGGTCCCGACCCGGCCTACCGGGACGCGGCGTACCCGCAGATGGCACACCGCGACGTCGCGGTGCCCGACGCCGACCCGCGCGACGCCGGGCGGCGGGACGTGCCCTACCGCGACCAGGAACGCGGATACCGCGACGGACCCGCGCGGGACACGCCGTACCGCGACCCGGACGGCCCGGCTGACGACGACGGCCGCGGCCCGATGCCCGGCACCGGCCCGCGCGCGCGGGCCCGGGCCGCCCGGCGCGCCGGCGGCCAGGACGGCACCGGCCCGCAGGACCGGGCCAGATCCACGGGCGCCGGCACCGAGGTGCTGGGAGCCGTCGGCGTGGCTTCCGCCGGGACCGGGCCGCGCCGGGCCGCGCCCCCGCGGCAGGGCGGCTTCGACGAGGTCGACTTCCCCGGCGAACCTGACTTCCCGGACGACGGCGACGGCCTCGACGGTCCGGACGGCGGCGAGAGCGCCGGGCTCGGGCCCTTCCTGCGCCGCCTCGTGATCGCCCTGGTCGTGCTCGGCGTGGCCCTCGCGGTGGGCGTCGGTGCCGGCGTCATCTGGGAGAAGGTGCGCCCGAGCGGCGATACGGCGACGACGGCGAACACGCCCCCGACGGCGACGCCCGGCACGGGCCCGTCGGCTTCCCCCGCGCCGTCCACCGGTGCCCCCGCGGGCGGCGGCCAGCCGCAGGCCGCGGTGCCCGCGGACTGGGTGGCCTTCACGGACCCCGACCAGAAGGCGACGTTCTCCCATCCGCCGACCTGGAAGCAACGACGGGACAACACCGGTGTGTTCTTCGGGGAGCCGGGGGCGGGTGCGGTGGGCACACCCGCCGAGTACGGCCCGCAGATGATCGGCGTCGCCCGGGTCGCGGGCGCGGACGCCGCGACGGCGCTCAGCCAGGTCCAGGGCAGTGAGTTCGGCAGCGTCTCGGGCCTGACCCAGGACCGCTCGGGCCCGGCGACGGACACGTCCGGCGCGACCGTGCAGGAACTGGCGGGCTCCTACGACCGTGACGGCCAGCGCGTCTCGTACCTCATGCGCACGAGCGAGGCGCCCGGCGCGGTCTACGTGCTCATCGCCAGGGTTCCGGCGGACGCCTCGGCGTCACTGAACACGATGATGGGCGCGCTGCGCGCCTCGTTCCAGCCGGCCGCCTGAGGCCAGCTCAGCCGCCTGACGCCGGCTTGGTTGTCTGACGCCGGCTTGGCTGTCTGGGGGTTGTCTGGGGCCGGCTTGGCTGTCTGGGGCAGGCAGGGCGGGATCGCTCAGATCCGGGGGCCGGCGGTGGCCGAGCGGGCCGGCCCCAGCAGCTCCCACAGCACGGCGGCCGTGTCGAAGGAGCCGGCACCGGTCAGCGGCGGCCAGCCGTGCCCCAGCGCCGGCAGCACGTACTGCACGAGGCGGGCGGACGTCGAACAGGTCGTCTCGTGCCGGACGGCCACCGGCGGCGCCTGGACGGGCGGCGCGGGCGGCTGGGTCGCGGGCGCGCCCGGTCCCGTCGCCGGCGGCTGGCCGAGCGGTGCCTGGCCGAGCGGTGCCTGGCCGAGCGGTGCCTGGCCGGCCGCCGGCGGTGTGGTGGCGGGCAGCAGCCCGGGGCCGGCGGCGGCGATGATCGCCGGGTCGGCTGGCCCGGCGGTGCCGGACCCGGCCGGGTCCACCGCCCCGACCTGGGCTCCGGTCGCGCCGATCGGACGGCCGTCCGCGCCGGTGGTCGTGGTGTCGGCGGGCTGGGTGGGTGACGGGCAGCCGTCCACCGCCCGGAACGGGGCGAGGCTCACCTCGACGGGCGTGATCCCCGTCTGCAGGGCCTCGGACCACAGCGCGCCGGCGTACGGGACGTGGCCGTCCATTCCGCCGTGCACCGACACCATGGTTACGGGCGCGGGCGGAGTGCAGTTGAAGGTCTGCAGGCTGGCGGCGACGACCGCGAACCCGGCGAGCTCGTCCCCGTGCTCGCAGGCGTAGCGGTAGGCCAGCATGCCGCCGTTCGACAGCCCGATGATGCTGACCCGGCGCGGGTCGATCGGGTACCTGCTCTCCAGGTGCGCGATGAGTGAACGCAGCCAGCCGACGTCGTCACTGCTGGCGGCCGCGGCCGGGCCGCAGCAGGTGCCCGCGTTCCAGGACATCCCCAGCCCGTCGGGGTAGACGACCGCGAAGCCGGCCGACCGGGCGAGCGCGTCGAGCCCCCAGCCGTGCTGCGGCTCGGTGCCATCGTGGTACAGGCTGTGCAGCGCCACGACCAGCGGGTACGGCCCCGGCGTGCCCGTGTCCGGCAGCGTCAGCCGGATCTGACCACCCCGTCCACTTTGCTCGAAGGCATCGGGACCGATCGTCGGCGGCGGGGTGGGGATGGTCCCCTCGTCGCTCGTCGGGCCGGGCCGGGCGCTTGGCCCGGCCCCGCCCGCGAGCCCGCACCCGGCGACGACCAGCAATGCCGTGAGCAGGGACATGAGAAGCCGTACCGCGACGAAGCGGCGGCTGCGGGCGGCCGACACGACCGGTATTCTGACGCGCCGCCCACAGGCCCGCGCGTCAACGGTGTCGTTGATTACTCTTAGTGTTAGGGCTGATACGTGCGAGGTCGTTCTCGTTTGCCCGCACCACGTTCAGGCGGGGCCGGTCACGTGGGGACCAGCGCTCGGGCACGGCCGGTTCCCCACCTGTCGGTTCTCTTCCGGCCGGGGCCATGCCACGCGGGTTCACGTGCAGGGGCATGACGTTCCTCGAGTCGACGTCGAACGAGCGCGGATCGCCGCTCGGGACCGCCGACACCCCGCTGTCGACCTTGCCCCTGTCTGACTTGCTCCTGTCGATCCTGGTTCTGTCGCGACCGTCCTCGGCCGCCCCCGCCCCGGAGCCGGCGGTGCTCGCGTCCATGATCCGCGTTGCCTGGGCGCGGTCCGCGCCGAGCCCGCGGGGCTCGGTGGACTCGGCCGCGCTCCGGTAGCGATCGAACGCGACCTGCGCGCGGGTCTCCAGGTCGTCGACCTTCGCGAGCGATTCGCGGACCCGTCGTTCGCCGGCCGGGCCGGCGGCCAGCAGATCGGACAGGCAGTGGTCCACTGCCCTGCGAGCCGCCAGCCATCCGAGGAGCAGCCGTGAACGTTCCATGTCGGATGGCTCGTTCACCGAGATGTCCCTTCGCTCGCAATCTCTCGACGCCGGTGCGGCGTCGCCCCCCGCGAGGTCCTGCTTGTCCGCGTTGCGTCCTGGCGTAGGTGTCTCCCACCGTCGTGCGGCGTGGCGCCGACGCCGCGCCGCCACCCGAAGTCTTCCCTTCCCAGAGTGCCCCACCCGGCGGCGCGGCGCGTCGCAGTTCGCCGAACGCACACCCACACGTCAGTCGGAAACAGCGCCAGGGAGCTGGTTCTCCCCCCGAACAGGGGATGTCGGCGGCGTGCCGGGGAGCGCCGACGGCGATGGCAGGGTTGTGCGTGGCGACGCGGGTGCGGGATCCGTGGACGGTACCCGTCCCGGCACGTCGGCCGTCGAGGGGGCCCGCGGTAGCGCTCCCGGCGGGGGCGGTGGCACGGGCACCGCTGACGGCGCCGGGGTTCGACGCCGCTCCGACGCCGTTCCCCGCTCGGACGCCGTTCCCCGCTCGCCCGGTGGCGGGACGGGCGGGTGCCGCGGTGTGGGCGCCGGTGCCGGTGTGGGCGCCGGCGCCCACACCGGCACCGGAGTCGGCGTGGGCACGGACGCCGGTTCCGTCGCTGGCCCCGGGTGCGGGCGCGGGCGAGCAGCGCCGGGTTGTCGTCGAGGCGGAGGTCACGGCGAAGCCACCACACCGCCTGCGTCGAGGGGGGCGAGCTCATCCGACGGACGGTAGCCCGTCACCACGGGTCACCAACGGAGACCACT
>NZ_UBIZ01000483.1:0-25371 GCF_900465275.1 Parafrankia sp. Ea1.12
TGGTGCCCGAGGTGCTGGACGGGCTGCGTGCGGCTGGTCTCGGGGACGTCCCGGTCGTGGTCGGCGGGATCATTCCGCCCGCGGACGCGGAACGCCTGGCGACGCTCGGTGTTGCGGCCGTCTTCACACCGAAGGACTACGGGCTGACCGACATCATGCGTGGCATCGTGAACATCGTGCGCACCTCAAACGGCCTCGCGAGTGCCTGAACCGGCGGCCGCCCCCACTCCCCAGCCGCAGCCTCCGCCGCGGCCGTCGCTGGAGGACGCGGTGGCGCTGGCGGCCCGGGCCCACACCGGCCAGCTCGACAAGGCGGGCGACGAGTACATCGGCCACCCGCTGCGGGTGATGGACACCGTCGGCCGCACGGCCCCCGCCGCCGGGGTGGACCCGTCCCTCGCGCAGATGGCCGCCATCCTGCACGACGTGGTCGAGGACAGCGAGGTCACGCTCGACGACCTCGCCGCCTCCGGGTACCCGCCGGCGGTCGTCGCCGCGGTGGACGCGCTCTCCCACCGTGAGGGCGAGCCGCAGGAGGCCTACCTGGCCCGGGTCGCCGCCGACCGCATCGCCGTCGTCGTCAAGCGGGCCGACATGGCCGACAACTCCGACCCGCGCCGCCTCGGACGGCTCCCCGCCGAGGACGCCCAGCGGCTCACCACCCGCTACGCGGGCCGCCGCCGGCTGCTCGACGACCTCGTCCTGCGGAACGCGGGTACCCGGGCCAGGTGAGGTGACCGGGCACGGTACGGTCGCGACATGCGGCTCGTTATCGCTCGGTGCAGCGTCGACTACATCGGCCGGCTCAAGGCGCACCTGCCCAGCGCCGTCCGGCTGCTCCTGGTGAAGGCCGACGGCTCTGTCTCCATCCACGCCGACGGACGTGCCTACAAGCCGCTGAACTGGATGAGCCCGCCCTGCGTCATCGCCGAGGAGGAGGGCGTCTGGCGGGTCACCAACAAGGCCGAGGAACAGCTCGTCATCTCGATCGAGCAGATCCTGCACGACTCCACGCACGAGCTCGGTGTCGACCCCGGCCTGCGCAAGGACGGCGTGGAGGCGCACCTGCAGGTGCTGCTGGCCGACCGGCCGGACGCCGTCCGCGAGGGCCTGACGCTGGTCCGCCGGGAGTACGAGACCGGCATCGGCCCGGTCGACCTGCTCTGCCGCGACGCCGACGGCTCCACCGTGGCCGTGGAGATCAAGCGCAAGGGTGAGATCGACGGGGTTGAGCAGCTCACCCGCTACCTCTCCCGCCTGGACGATGATCCGGCCCTTCCGCATCCGGTGCGGGGCATTCTGTGCGCCCAGTCGATCACGCCGCAGGCACGCCTGCTGGCCGCCGACCGCGGCATCGCCTGCTCGGTGGTCGACTACGACGCCCTGCGCGGCCTCGAGCCTTCCATCCCCACCCTGTTCTGACCCGGTTCCGTCCCTCCCGGACGACGCGTGGCCGCTGGGTGAGTCCTCCCCTGCCGCTGAGCCGCCACGCCTTTTTGGCTGTCGCCGTCCGTGGTCCGTTGGCGGGCTCGTGCGGTCGCGGCGGGTGGGGCGGCGCGCGTAGCATCCTGTCCCCGCGCACTGCATGGCAGCTTTCATCACGATCACAAGCTCATGCGTCGAGAACCTGGGAGGATTCGGGCACTCGCGGAGTGGACGCTCCACTGTCGGTGCCGGTCCCAACGCCACACCGGTGCCCGGGACGTCGCACGCCGCACGCCGCGTACTCGGCGGTGACAGGCGGCCAGACCACGGGAAAGACCACCCGGAGGAAGGAGCGCTGGGCATGGGCCAGGAGAGCACCCTCGGTGAGCTGACGAGGATCGGGGTTATCGGGCTCGGCACCATGGGAGCCGGCATCGCGGAGGTGCTGGCCCGTGCCGGTATCGACGTGGTGGGCGTCGAACGGGACGAGGCCGGGCTGGCCCGTGGTCGGGGCCATCTGGAGCACTCCACGCATCGGGCGGTCGAGCGCGGCAAGTTGACCCCGGCCGAGCGCGAGGAGCTGCTCGGCCGCATCAGCAGCGGCGTCGACCTGACGGCCGTCGCGGACTGTCCGCTGATCATCGAGGCCATCCACGAGCGGCTGGACGCCAAGCAGGAGCTCATCGCGCGTCTCGACGAGATCTGTCCCGCCGAGACGATCATCGCCAGCAACACCAGCTCACTGTCGGTCACCGAGCTTGCCGCCGGCACCCACCGGCCGTCCAGGGTGCTCGGCACGCACTGGTTCAACCCGGCGCCGGTGATGGAACTCGTTGAGGTGGTCGGGACGGTCGTCACGGATCCTGTCGTCCTTGACGAGGTCCGCGACCTGGTCGGCCGCGTCGGGAAGATTGCGGTCAGAGCAGGCGACCGGGCCGGTTTCATCGCCAACGCGCTGCTGTTCGGCTACCTGAACAACGCGGTGCGGATGCTGGAGGCGCACTACGCGACCCGGGAGGACATCGACGCGGCGATGCGCTTCGGCTGCGGTCACCCGATGGGGCCGCTGGCCCTGCTCGACCTGATCGGGCTCGACTCCGCGTACGAGATCCTCGACTCGATGTACCACCAGTCCCGCGATCACCTGCATGCTCCCGCGCCGTTGCTCAAGCAGCTCGTCACGGCCGGAATGCTGGGCCGCAAGACCGGTCGGGGCTTCTACACCTACGCCGAGGCCGACTCGCCGCACGTCGTCGACGACGCCGCCCCGAGCGTGGTCGCCGGGGTCGAACCCAGGCCGGTGCGCTCCGTCGGCGTCGTGGGCACCGGGACGATGGCCTGCGGCATCGTCGAGGTCCTGGCCCGCTCCGGTTTCGACGTGGTGTTCCGCGCGCGGTCCGACGACAAGGTGTCGGCCGTCCGCAAGAGGCTGGTGGAGTCGTTGGAGCGAGGCGTCCAGCGCGGACGGCTGTCCGCCGAGGAGCGTGACGCCGCGCTCGCCCGGGTGACGGGGACGACCGACCTCGACGCGCTCGCCGGCTGCGATCTCGTCGTCGAGGCGGTCGTCGAGGAGCTTTCGGTGAAGCGGGCGCTGTTCGCCGCGCTCGACGAGGTGATGAAGCCGGGGGCGGTGCTCGCGACCACGACGTCATCCCTGCCGGTGGTCGAGTGCGCCACGGCGACGACCCGTCCGCGGGACGTCGTCGGGATGCACTGGTTCAACCCGGCGCCCGCGATGCGCCTGATCGAGGTCGTGCCGACGGTGCTGACCGCTCCCGATGTCACCGCGACGGTGCTCGCGGTCAGCCGGGCCGCCGGCAAGCACCCGGTGGTCTGCGCGGACCGCGCCGGGTTCATCGTGAACGCGCTGCTCTTCCCGTACCTCAACGACGCCGTGCGGATGCTGGAGGCGCACTACGCCAGCGTCGACGACATCGACACCGCGATGACGGTGGGCTGCGGACATCCGATGGGCCCGTTCGCGCTGGCGGACGTGGTCGGTCTCGACGTCACACTGGCGATCCAGCGGACGTTGTACCTGGAGTTCCGGGAGCCGGGCTATGCCCCGGCCCCCCTGCTCGAGCACCTCGTGAAGGCGGGCTACCTGGGGCGCAAGACCGGCCGGGGCTTCCGCGACCACTCGCGCTGAGGCGGCGGGGGTCCGGTCGGAGGGGGTTCGTGACCCCTCCGGGGGGTACCGGACGGGCAGCCGGCGTTGATCACCCTTCGGGGCGGGTCGGCGGTCGTGTCTAGGATGTCGCCGGGCGCCGGGACGCCCCCCGGCGGTCGGCGCCCGTGCCGGCAGCCCGTACGCCCCGAGGAGGACGCCCATGGCCACGGTGGACAAGGACGCGCTGCGCGCATTCGGCCGTGAGGTGACGACCTTCCTGCCCGACCTGGTCGTGATGCTGCGCCGGGTGGTCGCCGACCCGCGGGTGCCGCAGTCCGCGAAGCTGGAGGCGGGAGCGGCGCTGGCCTACCTGGTGTCGCCGAAGAACCGGCTGACGAACATCATCCCGGTGATCGGCCAGCTCGATGACGTGGCCGTTGTGGCCTTCGCGTTCCGTCGCCTGGTGGTCGGGGCGGGTGAGCCGATCCTGCGGGAGCACTGGCGCGGCAGCGACCGCTCGTTCCACGCGCTCATCGGGGCGTCGTCGGCGCTGGCGAGCCCGGCGGGCATGCTCCGGCGGGCGAAGGTGGCCCGTACGCTGGCCGGCGCGGCGATCCACCGGGTCGGCCGCGGCGGGCGGGCGGGTGACACCGGCGCGGAGCCGAGAACCGTCAGGGTCGTGGACGGCGAGGTCATCGGCCGTTCAGGGCCGGACGGCGGCTCCGGCGGTCACTGAGGCCCGGTCGACGGCATGGGCGCGGGCGGAAATCCGGGCACGGGGGAAAGCGCGGGCGGGGACGAGGACTGGGTCGTGCGGCCGGTGACCGGCGCCGCGACGACGAAGGCATACCGGTGCCCGGGTTGCGACCAGCTCATAGCCGCGGGTACGCCGCATCGGGTGGTGTGGCCGGTCGGCGACATCGGCGAACGGCGGCACTGGCACACCCCGTGCTGGACCCGGCGGCACGTCAGCGCGAACCGACGTCGACGGCCCTGGCGCCATCGCTAGACCTCGGCACCACGGCGAGGCCCAGGTGGACTGCTTGGCCCTGGTGACTGCTTTGGCCCTGGCGGCGCGCCGCTGACGGCTGCCGCCGCTGACCTCACCGGCGGCGGCGTCAGCCGCGGGACGAACCCGCCGTCTGGACGGTGGTGCTCTCGCCCTGAGTCAGTGCTCTCGGCTCGGAGGCCGACGGCGCCTCGATCGGGGCGGTCGCCGCGGTGAGCCGGTCGCGCAGCGCGCCGAGCTGGGCCGTCACCTGGTCGTGCAGCGCGCCGAGCTGCGCGGTGACCTGGTCGCGCTGGTGCTCCAGCTCGGCGAGGCGCCGCGCGGACTCCTCCTCGGTCTGGGCCGCGGCCGACCGGGCCGCCTCGACGACGCGCTCCGCCTCGGCGCGGGCCGAGGAGACGATGCTCTGCGCCTGCTCGTCGGCCTCCCGCAGGGTGCGGTCGCGGGTGTGCTCGGCCTCGGTGACGATGCGCCGGGCCTCCTCGAGCTGGGACTCGGCGTCGCGGGTCCGCTCGGCGCGAACCGTCGCCGCCTCCTCCTCGGCGAGCTGCAGGATCTGGGTGATCCGGCCGCCGAACTCCTCCCAGGCAGGTCGGTTCGCGGCCAGGTCGTCGCGAACCCGCGCCGCCTCGGCGGCGGCCTCCGAGGCGGCCGCCTCGGCGGCGGCGCGGTGCGACTCGGCCTCGCGCAGCTGCTCGACCAGCCAGTTGACGTGCGCATTCACCTGGTGTGGGTCGTAACCGCGGCGCACCAGGTCGAAGCCGGGGGCACCGTCACCCTCGCCGGACATCGGGATGAGGTCACTGTGCTCTGTCATAGGGCCTCAGCATCCCAGACGGGCAATCGTTGGGTGACGAGAGCTGCGGCAACGGACGGTCCGGACAGTGGGTCCTACACGCCGCGGAAGCGGTTGATGGCGGTGAGGTGACGAGCCCGGGTCTCCTCGTCACGAACCCCCAGCCCCTCCTCCGGCGCCAGGCACAGCACCCCGACCTTCCCCTGATGGGCATTGCGGTGCACATCGAGCGCCGCCTGCCCCGTCCGCTCCAACGGATACACCTTCGACAACGTCGGATGCACCATCCCCCGCGCCACCAACCGGTTCGCCTCCCAGGCCTCCCGATAGTTCGCGAAATGCGACCCGATGATCCGCTTCAGGTTCATCCACAGATACCGGTTGTCGAACTCGTGCACGAACCCGCTCGTCGACGCGCACGTCACCACCGTCCCGCCGCGACGCGCCACGAACACCGACGCCCCGAACGTCTCCCGCCCCGGATGCTCGAACACGATGTCCGGATCCTCCCCACCGGTCAGCTCCCGGATCCGCCGCCCGAGGCGCTTCCACTCCCGCGGGTCCTGCGTCCGCTCGTCCGACCAGAACCGGTACCCCTCCGCCGCCCGGTCGATCACCAGCTCCGCGCCCATCGCCCGGCAGATCGCCGCCTTCTCCGCCGAGGACACCACACACACCGGAATCCCCCCACCCCGCAGCACCATCTGCGTGGCGTACGACCCCAGCCCACCCGACGCCCCCCACACCAGCACCACGTCGCCCTGCTTCATCCCCGCCCCGTTACGCGACACCAGCTGCCGGTACGCCGTCGAGTTCACCAACCCCGGCGCCGCCGCCTCCTCCCAACTCAAATGCCCCGGCTTCGGCATCAACTGGTTCGCCTTCACCAACGCCAGCTCCGCAAGACCACCGAAATTCGTCTCGAACCCCCAGATCCGCTGCTCCGGATCCAGCATCGTGTCGTTGTGACCCTCGGGACGCTCCAACTCCACCGACAGACAGTGCGCCACCACCTCATCCCCCGGGTGCCACGCATGCACCCCCGGCCCGGTCCGCAGCACCACCCCCGCCAGATCCGACCCGACCACGTGGTAGGGCTGGTCATGTTTGCTCGCCAACGGAGACGTCCGCCCGTACCGCTCCAGGAACCCGAACGTCGACAACGGCTCGAAAATCGACGTCCACACCGTGTTGTAGTTCACCGACGACGCCATCACCGCCACCAACGCCTCACCCGGCCCCAACTCCGGCGTCGCCACCTCATCCACATGCAACGACTCCCGCGGATCCTTCTCCCGCGACACCCGCCCCTCGAACATCCCCACCTCGTCCTTGCGCACCACCACACCCCGGTACGACTCCGGCACCGCCAACGCCCCGAACTCCGCCCGCCGCTCCGGCGAACGCGCGTCGCCGGCCATGATCGCTTCGACAATCCGCTTCACAGCTGGCTGCTCCGTCCGTCAGACGCCGAGGTGGCGCGCGATCAGCATCTTCTGCACCTCGCTGGTGCCCTCACCGATTTCGAGAATCTTGGAGTCGCGCCAGTGCCGTGCCACCGGGTACTCGTTCATGAATCCGTACCCGCCGTGGATCTGGGTCGCCTCGCGGGCGTTCGTCACCGCCGCCTCGGAGGAGAACAGCTTCGCCATCGCCGCCTCCTTCTTGAAAGGCAGGCCGGCGAGCATCCGCCACGCGGCGTCATAATAGGCCGTCCGGGCTACGTAGGTCCGGGTCTCCATCTCGGCGAGCTTGAACGCGATGGCCTGGTTTCGGGCGATCGGCGCGCCGAACGCCTCCCGTTCCTTGGCGTACTTCACGCTCTCGTCCACGCAGGCCTGCGCCAGGCCGACGGAAAGCGCCGAGATGGCGATGCGGCCCTCGTCGAGAATGGACAGGAAGTTCGCGTATCCGCGGCCCCGCTCACCGAGCAGGTTCTCCGCCGGGACCCGCACGTCCTGGAACGACAGCGGCCGGGTGTCCGAGGCGTGCCAGCCGACCTTCGAGTAGGGCGCGCCCGCGCTGAAGCCCGGCGTCGGCACCGGGACGATGATCGAGGAGATCTGCGGCCGGCCGTTCACCGGCTCCCCGGTCACCGCGGTCACCGTCACCACCCGGGTGATGTCCGTCCCGGAGTTCGTGATGAACGCCTTCGACCCGTTGATCACCCATTCGTCACCGACGAGCTGGGCCGTGGTGCGGGTGCCGCCGGCGTCGCTGCCGGCGCCCGGCTCGGTCAGCCCGAAGGCACCCAGCGCGCGGCCGCTGGCCAGTACCGGCAGCCACTCCTCGCGCTGCGCCTCGGTACCGAACCGGTAGATCGGCATCGCCCCCAGGCCCACCCCGGCCTCGAGGGTGATCGCCACCGACGAGTCGGCCCGTGCCAGCTCCTCGATCGCCAGGCAGAGCGCGAAGTAGTCGGCGCCCTGGCCGCCGTAGGACTCCGGGAACGGCAGGCCGAACAGGCCCATCTCGGCCATCTGCGCGATGATCTCGTACGGGAAGGTCTTCGCCTCGTCGTGCCCGGCGGCCGCCGGGGCGACCACCTCCCGGGCGAACTCCTCGACCGTCTTGCGCAGGGTCTCGTGCTCTTCGCTCAGCCGGCTGTCAGGCATGGCCCGTCTCCTTCTCCTGCTTCACTACATCCGTCCGACGGGTTGAGTGCGGTGTCCGGGTTCGGCGCCGTACCCGGGTTCGGCGCTGGTTCCCGCGTCCGCCGTGGCACCGTCCTCGGCGAGCCGCGCGGCCAGCGCGTGCACGACTCGTGACGGGCTCGGCCGGCCCAGCCGCTCCCCCATCCACACGCTGGTGCGCACCAGCGCCCCGAGGTCGACGCCGGTGCCGACGCCGAGGCCGTGCAGCATCCAGACGAGGTCCTCGGTGGCGAGGTTGCCGGTCGCGCTCCTCGCGTACGGACAGCCGCCGAGGCCGCCCGCGGACGAGTCGACCGTGCGCACCCCGGCGCGCAGCGCGGCAAGGGTGTTGGCGAGAGCCTGGCCGTAGGTGTCGTGGAAGTGCACCGCGAGGATCCCCGGGCCGATCCCGGCCGCGGCCAGCTCGGCGAGCAGGGCCTCGACGTGGCCGGGGGTGGCCACTCCAATGGTGTCGCCCAGCGACAGTTCGTCAACACCGAGGTCGACCAGGCGCCGGGCGATCGCGGCGACCTGCCCGGGTGGGACGGCTCCCTCCCACGGGTCGCCGAAGCACATCGACAGGTAGCCGCGGACCGCCAGGCCCCGGGCCCGGGCCGCCGTCACCACCGGCTCGAACATCGCCAGCGACTCGTCGACCGTGCGGTTGAGGTTGCGCCGCGCGAAGGTCTCGGTGGCGCTGCCGAAGACCGCGATCTCGCCGGCCCCGGCCGCCAGGGCCCGTTCCAGCCCCCGGGTGTTCGGCACCAGCACCGGCCGCCGGGCGCCCCGCGGCGGCGGGCCCAGCAGCTCCAGCAGCTCCGCCGCGTCGGCGAGCTGCGGAACCCAGACCGCCGGGACGAAGCTCGTCGTCTCGATCGCCCGCAGCCCGGCGCCGGCGAGCCGCCGGACGAACTCCGCCTTGACCGCCACGTCGACGACCGAGGCCTCGTTCTGCAGCCCGTCGCGAGGGCCCACCTCGTAGATCGTCACCGACTCGGGCAGGCCGTCCGCCCGGTGGACGTCCGGCTGGAGCCCACCTGGCTGGCGCGCGTCGGGCCGGTACGGGTCGGGCCGGCGCGGATCAGGCTGGGGCATCGGCCGCTCCCGCGGGCCCGTCGGACGCCCCGGCTCCGTCCGCCACCCCGTCGGGCGCCGGCTCGACGACCGCGAGCAGCGCGTCCAGCGCGACCGAGTCGCCGACCCGGACGAGGACGTCCTTCACCTGGCCGGCGACCGCCGCGACCACGGTGTGCTCCATCTTCATGGCCTCGACGACGACCAGCGGGGCACCGGGCTCGACGACGTCGCCGGGGGCCGCCCGCACGTCGACGACGGTGCCCGGCATCGGGCTGCGCGCCTCGCCGCTGTGCTCGCCGGCCGCCGCGTCGGCGCCGCTCTCCGCCCGCCGCTCCGCGAGCGCCCAGGTGAACCCGTCGGCGCCCACCCAGATCGTGCTCCCGCTCGCGGCCACCTGCCACCGCCTGGTCCGGCCGTCGACCGTGACCAGCGCGTCCGCGGGCTGACCCGGGGTGGACGCGGGCAGCCAGTCGAGCTCGGCCGCGCGTGGCCCGCCGCCGTCCAGGCGGACCAGCAGCCGGCCGTCGGCGGCGCGTTGCACCGCGACCTCGCGTGCCGGCGAACCCCCGGCCCCGCCGGGAGCGGCGACCGACCAGCGCGACCAGGCCCGCTCGCCCAGCCGCCAGCCCGACGGCACGTCCCAGGGGTCGACGACCGATCCGGTCGGCACCATCCCGACCGCGCCGACCAGCCCGAACACCTCCAGGGCGTCGTCCGCCGTGGGCTCGCCGGGCAGGGCGTGCCCGGCGGGATCAGTGAGTGCTTCGAGGTGCCGCTCGACCAGACCGGTGTCGAGGCGGCCGGAACGGGTGTCGGGATGGCCGATCAGGCGGCGCAGGAAGCCGATGTTCGTGGTGACGCCCAGCAGCGTGGTGCCCGCGAGCGCGGCGTCGAGGCGGGCCAGCGCACCCGCCCGGTCCGGCGCCCAGGCGACGATTTTGGCCAGCATCGGGTCGTAGGTGGCGGCGACCCCCGTGCCCGCCCGCAGGCCCGAGTCCGTGCGTACCCCCGCGCCCGTCGGCTCCCGCAGGACGAGGACGTCCCCGCCGGTGGGCAGGAAGCCGCGGGCCGGGTCCTCGGCGTACACCCGGGCCTCCACGGCGTGACCGGTCAGGCGCACCTCGTCCTGGGTGATCCGCAGCGGCTCGCCGGCGGCGACCCGCAGCTGCTCGGCGACCAGGTCGACGCCGGTGACCAGCTCGGTCACTGGGTGCTCGACCTGCAGCCGGGTGTTCATCTCCATGAAGAAGAACTCGTCAGGCCGGTCGGTGCCCACGACGAACTCGACCGTGCCGGCGCCGACATACCCGACGGCGGCGGCGACGTCGACGGCCGCACCGCCGATGCGCGCCCGGGTCGCGGCGTCGAGCAGCACCGACGGCGCCTCCTCGACGATCTTCTGGTGACGGCGCTGCAGGCTACACTCCCGCTCGCCGAGGTGGATCACGTTGCCGTGTGTGTCGGCGAGGATCTGCACCTCGATGTGCCGGGGGGTGTCGACGAACCGCTCGACGAACAGCGTGTCGTCGCCGAAGGACGCGGCGGCCTCCCGGCGGGCCGAGCGCAGCGCCTCGGCGAGCGCGGCGGGCTCGCGGACGAGCCGCATGCCCTTGCCACCGCCTCCGGCGGCCGGCTTGACCAGCACCGGGTAGCCGATCTCGGTCGAGGCCGCGACCAGGTCGGCGTCGGACATCCCCGGCTCGACGCGACCGGGCACGACCGGGACGCCGGCCGCGGCGACGGTGCGCTTGGCCGCGATCTTGTTGCCCATCAGCTCGACGACCCGCGCGGACGGGCCCACGAACACCACACCGGCATCGGCGCAGGCCTGCGCGAACACCGGGTTCTCGGCGAGGAAGCCGTAGCCGGGGTGCACCGCCTGCGCCCCGGTCGCCGCCGCGGCGGCGAGCACCCGCTCGATGTTGAGGTAGGAGTCGAGCGCGCGGGCCGGGCCGAGGCGCACCGCGACGTCCGCCTCGGTCACGTGGCGGGCGCCCGCGTCGGCGTCGGAGAACACCGCCACCGAGCGGACGCCGAGCTCACGCAGGGTCCGGATGACCCGGACCGCGATCTCACCCCGGTTGGCGACGAGCACCGTGTGGAACATCGACCCTCACATCCGGAAGACGCCGTAGCCGACCGGTTCCAGCGGCGCGTTCGCCGCCGCCGAGAGCGCCAGGCCCAGCACGGTGCGGGTGTCCGCCGGGTCGATGACGCCGTCGTCCCAGAGCCGGGCGGTGGCGTAATAGGGGTTGCCCTGCTGTTCGTACTGCTCGCGGATCGGCGCCTCGAAGGCCGCCTGCTCGTCGGCGGACCACTCGCCGCCGCGGGCCTCGACGGCGTCGCGACGGACGGTCGAGAGCACGGCGGCCGCCTGGTCGCCGCCCATCACCGAGATCCGGGCGTTCGGCCACGTCCACAGGAAGCGCGGCGAGTAGGCCCGGCCGCACATCGAGTAGTTGCCGGCGCCGAACGATCCGCCGATCACCACGGTGAACTTCGGCACCCGGGCGCAGGCCACCGCGGTGACCATCTTCGCGCCGTGCTTGGCGATGCCGCCGGCCTCGTAGTCCCGGCCGACCATGAAGCCGGTGATGTTCTGCAGGAACAGCAGCGGGATGCTCCGGCGGTCGCACAGCTCGATGAAGTGGGCGCCCTTGAGCGCCGACTCGCCGAACAGCACCCCGTTGTTGGCGATGATGCCGACCGGATGCCCGTGCAGCCGGGCGACCCCGGTGACCAGCGTCGAGCCGTACTCCTTCTTGAACTCCGCGAACCTGCTGCCGTCCACCAGGCGGGCGATCACCTCGCGGACGTCGTAGGGTGTGCGCGGGTCCGCCGGTACCACCGAGTAGAGCTCGGAGGTCGGGTACAGCGGCTCCTCGGTCGGGGTGACGTCCCACGGGCGCGGCGCGCGGGGCCCGAGGCCGGCGACGATGCGCCGCACGATCGTCAGCGCGTCGGTGTCGTCGGCGGCCAGGTGGTCGGTGACGCCGGACTTCCGCGAGTGCAGCAGGCCGCCGCCGAGGTCCTCCGCGCTGACGACCTCGCCGGTCGCCGCCTTCACCAGCGGCGGGCCACCGAGGAAGATCGTCCCCTGGTTGCGGACGATCACCGCCTCGTCGCTCATCGCCGGGACGTACGCCCCGCCGGCGGTGCACGACCCGAGCACGGCGGCGATCTGGGCGATGCCCCGGGCCGACATGGTCGCCTGGTTGAAGAAGATCCGACCGAAGTGCTCGCGGTCCGGGAACACCTCGTCCTGCCGGGGCAGGAACGCGCCACCGGAGTCGACCAGGTAGACGCACGGCAGCTGATTGTGCAGCGCGACCTCCTGGGCGCGCAGGTGCTTCTTCACCGTAGTCGGGTAGTAGGTGCCGCCCTTGACCGTGGCGTCGTTGACCACCACGACGCACTCGCGGCCCGAGACCCGGCCGACCCCGGTGATGATTCCCGCGCCCGGCGCCTCGCCGTCGTACATCCCGTCGGCGGCCAGCGGGGAGAGCTCGAGGAACGGGCTGCCGCGGTCGAGCAGCGTGTCGAGACGGTCGCGGGGCAGCAGCTTGCCGCGCTCGACATGCCGGCGGCGGGCAGCCTCGGACCCGCCCAGCGCCGTGCTGGCCAGCCGGCCCCGCAGTTCCTCGACGAGGTCCGCGAACGCGGCGGCGTTGTGACGGGCGGGATCGCCCTTGGCATCGACCAACGTCCGGAGCGGCTCGGCGGGCTCCGCGCGCCCCCCGGGCACCGGGCGGTCGATGTTAGCGTCGACTAACATGCGACGGAGGCTAGCGGTCGCGAGCCCCCCTGTCGAGCGGTGCCGACTTCCGCAGCTTTGCCGGCCCGTTCCGGGGGACGACGGCAGCCGAGGCGAGTTGCGTCAGCCGCTCCATGCGCTGTTGCGGCAACACGCGTTGGAGCGGGCCTCGGCCGGTGGGGACGTCAGTCCGGGCGCAGGCTGCGAAGGAAGAGGCGGACCGCGACCTGGGTGTGGCGCTCCAGCAGCGCGGGGTCGCGGACGATGCCGAACGAGGCCAACCGGGCCGGTGCCGCGGAGACCATGCCGAGGAAATGCTCGGCGAGGATCTCGGGGTCGTCCGCGGCGATCGCTCCGGTGGCCGCGTGCCGGTTCAGCAGCTCGACCACGAGCCGCCGGCGTGGGAAGGCGCCGGCGGCGTGGGTGCGGCGGGCGAGCTCGGGGAACCGGGAGGCGTGGGCGATGGCGATCCGCCCGAGCCTGACCATCGACGGGTCGAGGGCGCGGCTCAGCGCGGTCTGCGCGATCGCCGTCAGCGCCCCCTCCAGGTCGTCGAGGTCCGGCGGTTCCGGGTCCGGCGTCGGCCAGTCACGGCGCAGCGTCGCCCACTCGAGGACCGAGCAGAAGACCTCTTCCTTGCTGGTGAAGCGGGCGTAGAGCGAGGCCTTGGTCGTGCCGGCCGCGCGGGCGATCGCGTCCATCGAGGTGCCCTCGTAGCCGTGCTCAAGAAAAAGCCGCAGGGCGCTGTCGCGGACGGCACCGTCGAGCCTCGCCGTCTCGTCGAGGGTGGGCCTGCCACCGCGGCGCGGCCGGGCCGGGCCGGCGGGCTGGGTCTCGGAACGGACCGGCGGCATGGGGAAAGTCTGCCAGATCCCGACGCGGGCGGCCCCGGCCGGAATCCACGCGGACCGGCGCCGGCGTGGACGAACTCGTCGGGGGCCAGCGGGGCTCCGGTCAGGTAGCCGCGCGGCCCGGCGCGGATGTCTCTCGGTCGCGAGACCACGGTCCCGCCGGGTGGTGAACTCGGCGGTCGGGTTTCCCTCGCCGCCGGAAAGACACGCCGCCGTTCCGCCGGAATCGGTGAGACAGGGAATCGCCGCGAGCGTCGACATCACCGAGGCCGTTCAAGGCCGTTCGCCGCTTCGGTGATCGCCTCCTGGCAGGACGCCTCCGCGTCACGTGACACTCGAAAGCCGGCGTTCCCGGACATGCCTCCCTGGCGGCTTCGACGAGCCGGTCGCGGCGCCTGGCGGGCCGCCCAGCCGCCTGGCGGGCAGGCCGCTGGTCGCTCGGCAGGCCAGCGCCCCCGACGGCCGGCGGACGGAGGGGACACACTCCGTACACACCGATTGATCGACGGACAGGCTCTATAGCCGATCACCGGCTAGTATGGTCGGCACGCCTGGCCACCAGGCATACCTCCGAGACCGTTACGACACCCCGCCCTACAACACCCCGCGCGACTTCCCGCGATACGACACTCGACCGAAACAGCACTCCGCTGAAACAGCACCACACCGAAACAGCACCGACCCTGTCGGGCCGCCCGAATATCGCTCCGGGATACCGTACGGACACGGATACCGCACGAATAGGAGAAGGAATTGTCGACGGCCGCGCCGGTTGATCGCGAGAAGCCGAACGGGCCTCGCTCGCGCAAGGGCGCCGCGACGCGCGCACGGCTGCTCGACGCGGCCAAGGCGGTCTTCGAGAAGGACGGATTCCTCGAGGCCCGGATCTCGGACATCGCCGAGCAGGCCGGGCTTTCCCACGGGTCGTTCTACCACTACTTCGACTCCAAGGAGCAGATCTTCCGCGAGGTCGCCATGGAGATGACGGACCTGCTGAACTCTCCGCTGAGCACGTCGATCTTCCTGCCGTCCTCGACCGCGGTCCCCCGGGAGCGGATCAGGGCGGGCATCCGCACCTACCTCGAGAGCTACCGCGCGGAGGCGCGGATCATCGGGGTGATCGAGCAGGTGTCCCGCTACGACGCCCACCTCACCGACGAGCGGTTCGAGCACCAGCAGCGCGACCGGGAACGCGTCGTCGGTTCGATCCGGCAGCTGCAGAGCCTCGGCCTGGCGGATCCGGACGTCAACCCCGCGATCGCCGCACACGCGCTCGGTGCGATGGTCTCCCGGTTCGCCGAGATGTGGTTCGTCCAGGGGCTGGTCGACTGCGACTTCGACGAGGCCGCCGACCAGCTCGCCAGGCTCTTCGCGAGCGCGCTGCGGCTGCGTGACCGGCCGGACGAGGACGGCCGGCCCTCCCCCTCTTTCGCGGAGTGAGCGCCGGCCGTCGGAGAACCGGGGCCGGCTGCCGGGCACGGCTCGTGCCCGGCAGCCGGGTCGGGGTCAGTGCACGGGGTCGAAGGCCTGCGTGACCACTCCGGTGGCCTCAGCGCTGCTGCCCGTCCAGGAGACCGAGCCGTGGTCGAGGACGATCACCCGGTCACACAGGTCCAGCGCGTGGCCGACCTGCTGCTCGACGATGAGCAGCGACGTCCCCTCCCCGCGCAGCCGGCGAAGGGTGTCGTAGAGCTCGGCGACGATGATCGGCGCGAGGCCCAGCGACAGCTCGTCGGCCACGAGGACCTTCGGGATCTCCACCATGACCCGGGCCATCGACAGCATCCGCTGCTCGCCACCGGACATGCTGCCCGCGAGCTGCCCGCGGCGCCGGCCGAGCACCGGGAACATCTCGTAGGCCAGCTCGAGGCCGCTGCGGACACCACGGCGGCCGCGGACCCGCCGGAACGACAGCGAGAGGTTCTCCTCCACCGTCAGCGTCGCGAACACCGAGCGGCCCTCGGTGGCGTGCGCGACGCCGGCCCGGGCGAACCGGTACGGCTTTGAGCCGGTCATGTCCTTGCCGGCGACGAGAACGGATCCCTCGGTGGGGACCACCAGGCCGGAGGCGACCCGGGCGACGGTCGTCTTGCCCACCCCGTTGGAGCCGACGAGGGCGAGCGCCTCGCCGGGCGCCAGGGTGTACGAGACACCGAACAGTGCCCGGAACGGGCCGTAGGCAGCGGTGACGGACCGGAACTCCAGTACTGGTGTCATTGGGCCACCTCGAAGTTGCCGAGGTAGGCGTCCCGGACCTCGCTGCTCGCCATGACCTCGCGCGTCGGGCCCTGCGCGATCAGCCGTCCGAAGTCGAGGACGTAGGAGCGGGTCGTGAAGCTGGTGACCAGCTCGACGTCGTGCTCGACCAGCAGGATGGCGAACCCCTGGGCGCTCTGGACCTCCTCCAGGGTCTTCGCCAGCGCCGTGGTCTCGGACCGGTCGAGGCCGGACGACGGCTCGTCGAGGAGGAGGAGCTTCGGTTCGGTCATCAGCGCCCGCCCGACCTCGACGAGGCGGCCCTGGCCGAGGCTGAGCCGTTCGATGGGCTCCTCGGCCAGTTCGACGAGGCCGAGCAGCTCGAGCACCTCGTCGCAGCGGGCGACCTCGGCCGGCCGGGGCCGGCCGAGCCCGATGATGTCCTTCCACAGCCGGCCGTCGCCGCGCCGGATCCGCTCGGCGATGACGAGATGGTCCCGGACGGTGCAGTCCGGGAACAGCTCGATCCGCTGGAACGTCCGGCCGATTCCCGCCTTGGCCCGCCGGTAGGCCGGCGCGCCCGTGACGTCCCTGCCGGCGATCTCCACCGTGCCGCCGTCGGTCTGCAGCACGCCGAGCAGGCAGTTGAAGAACGTTGTCTTGCCCGCTCCGTTCGGCCCGATCAGGCCGACGCGCTCACCCTCGTCGATCTCCATGGTGACGTCGTCAAGGGCGGTGATGCCGGCGAACCGCTTGGTGACGCCCTGTGCCTTCAGTACCCGATTCACGAGACCGCGTCCTCCGTCCGCGCGGGCGAGGAGGCCGCCGGGCGCTCAGACCCTCCGTCGGCCGCGGCCTTCGGTGACCCGTCGCCGGCCGCGGGTTCAGCTGTGGCAACCGGGGCGGCGGGCTGCGCCGCCGCCTTCGCCGAGGTGCCCGTGGGTGGGGTGGTGTCCGGCTCGGGAGCCGATCCCGCCGCGCCCGCGCCCGCGCCGACGGCCACCGGCACCGCGGCCGGGGTCGCGGGGCGGGCCAGTGCCACCAGCTTGGTGATGAACTTCGGCATGCTCGCCGGCCGCTCCACCAGGCCCTCCGGATGCCGGGCGAACTGGATGGCCGCCAGGCCGAACAACACGTAGACCCACTTGCCGGAGATCGGGAAGAAGTCCGGGATGGCGGTCGGGCTGCGCAGGATCCAGGCGAACACCGTCCCCTTGAGGATCAGCTGGTCGAACACCGCGAAGGACGCGGCGGCGTTCAGCGCGCCGCGCACCGTGCGCGAGCCGAGCGTCACCACGATCACCACCCAGAACAGGGCGGTGAAGGGAACGAAGTTCGTGCCGTAGTTGACGTTCTCCTGCTGGATCGCCAGCAGCGCGCCGCCGAGTCCCGCGATGAACGCGGAGACCGCGAAGGCGACCAGGCGGGCCCGGCCGGCGGAGATGCCGATCGACTCGGCGCCGACCTCGCTGCCACGCAGGGCGACGAGGGTGCGGCCGAAGGTACCCTTGCGGAGCTGGAGGACGACCATGGCGACCACGATGAGGATCACCGAGGCGAACACCAGGTAGTACTTGTCGTCCGCCAGGTCCCAGGGCCCGATGACCGGGCGCGGCACGGCGGTGCCCTGCAGCAGCGCGGAGTCCCCGCCACCGATCCAGGAGAGCTTCACCAACACGGCGTCGAAGAAGTAGGCGAACGCCAGGGTCGCGATCGCCGTCCAGATGCCGCCCAGCTTGCGGATGGGCAGCGACAGGACCGCGCCGACCACGGCCGCGACGGCGGCGCCGATCAGCGCCGCCATCAGGACCGAGAGGTTGTAGCGGTCGACGAGCTGGAAGACCGTGAACGCCCCGATGGCGGCGAACGTCCCCTGGCACAGCGAGATCTGGCCGGCCATGCCGGTGATCACGGTGATCGACAGGAAGATGATGCCGATCACCACGGCCTGCGTCACCAGGAAGACCCACAGCTGGTCGCCGCGGGCCAGCACCACGATGGCGACGACGCCGAGCGCGGCGAAGCCGATCAGCCTCGTGATCAGGGCCCGGCGCGGGTCGCGCACCTCGCCGCCGAGTGACGGCGGCGGCGGCTCGACCCCGGCCAGCGGGTCACCGGTCTCCCGGGAGCGCCGGATGCTCGGGACGAGCACGACGACACCGAAGAGCACCACGAACGGCACCGACGGCGTCAGGTTGTCCTGGATCGTCGAGACCCAGGCGTGGTCGTCGGACCAGCGCGGGAGGAAGGTGTTGAGCTGGGCGATGATGATGCCGAGCAGCAGGCCGCCGGCCATCGCCTTCGGCAGGCTCGTCAGCCGGCCCACCGCGGCCGCGGCGATCGCGACCACCATGAGGCTGAAGAAGTCCGCGGCCGCGAGCGTGTTGAAGCGGGGCGCGATGAGCACGCCGGCGACACCGGCGAACAGCGACGACAGCGCCCACGACAGGGCCGAGACCCGGTCGGCGGGGATACCGTTGAGCTCGGTCATCTTCGGGCTCTCGACCACCGCGCGCATGCGGACGCCGATGGCGCTGAAGCGGAACAGCGCGACCAGCCCGGCCATCGCGACCAGGGCGACGCCCATGCTGACGAGTTCGTTGCGGCTGTACGCGTAGACCCCGAACGGGTCGTAGAAGACGTTGGCGCCGTCGGGAACGACACCGACCGGCGTCACGCCGGCGACCGCGGTGAAGTCGGCCAGGATGTCGAACAGGTAGGGAATCGCGACCGCGAGGCCGGCGGCCACGACGAGCCGCGCCACCGCCGGTGCCGTCCGCAGCGGCCGGAAGATCAGCCGTTCGAGGATCAGCCCGATCAGCGGGGCCATCACGAAGACCGCGAGGATGACCGACGGGACGGTCGGCCACTCCCAGATGACCCGGGCCTTGAAGTACATGGCTGCCGAGACATAGGCCTGGGCGCCGAAGGCGAGGTTGAAAACACCCGAGGTCTTGTACGTCAGGACGAAGCCCAACGCGACGAGGGCATAGACCGCTCCCGGCGGTACTCCCTGAAGGAGGGCCTGGAAGAAGTCATGTGAGACGGAGGTCTGGTTCAAGTCAGCAGCCGCCCGTCTGCTGGGCGACAAAGCCGACGGGCCTTGGATCGGGGCGCACCGGAGCCCCGTGTCCGGCCGGCGCCGTCGGGCATGCTAATCGCCAGTAACAGATACCCTGATGCATCACTGTATGCGCCATTCCGTTGGCTTCAAGGTGCCAGAAATGCATGTCGCCACCCGCGATCCCGGTGGCAACCGTTTATTCATTTGTTTCCGGCCGCTCACGGCGGCCGGAAAGAAGACCACCGCCGAGGCCCGGTGGGCGCCCACCGGGCCTCGGCGGTGCGAACCTCAGCTCGAGCGCGGAGCGGGAACCTCCAGCACGAGGGCGCTTGCCATGCCTCCGCCGGCGCACATCGCCGACACCGCCACTCCGCCGCCGCGACGGCGCAGCTCGTGGATCAGCGTGATGATCTGCCGCGCGCCGGTCGTCGCGATCGGGTGCCCGAGGCTGCAGCCGCTGCCCAGGAAGTTGACGCGGCTGTCGTCGATCTCCAGGAGCTTGGACGCCGCGACCGCCACGGACGCGAACGCCTCGTTGATCTCCCACAGGTCGACGTCGGCCACGGTGAGGCCGGCGCGCTTGAGGGCCTTCGGGATCGCCAGCGTGGGGGCGATGCCGGTCTCGGCCGGGGGCACCCCGACCGACGCCCAGGCCCGGACGATGCCCAGCGGCTCCAGGCCGTGCTCCGCGGCGTAGCCGCCGTCAGTGATGACCATGGCGGCGGCGCCGTCGTTCGCACCCGCCGCGTTGCCGGCCGTGATGCTGAAGCCCTCGATCTCGGGGTGCAGCGGCTTGAGCGAGGCCAGCTTCTCCAGGCTGGTGGAGCGCCGCGGGTGCTCGTCCACGGCGAAGGTGAAGCTCGTGCCGTCCCGCCGGGGCACCTCGATCGGGAAGATCTCGTCGGTGAAGCTGCCCGCGTCGATGCCGGCGATGGCCCGCTGGTGCGAGCGCAGCGCCCACGCGTCCATCTCCTCGCGGCTGACGCCGGCCTTGACGGCCGCGTTCCACCCGACGGTGATGGACATGTCGAAGTTCGGGGCCTCGGCGGTGTTCCGGTGGGTCGGGGAGTACCAGTCCTCGACCTCGTCGGTGCCGGGCCGGCGCCGCTTCGCCCGTGGCGAGGTGGAGGAGGAGTTCGTCCCGCCCGCGACGACGACACGGTCCATCCCGGAGATGATCGAGGCGGCGGCGGTCTGCACCGCGACGAGCCCCGACGCGCAGTGCCGGTTGTGCGCGACGCCGGCGGCGTTCGCGAAACCAGCCTCGATGGCCGCGTAACGCGCGATGTCGCCGCCGCCGTAAAGCGATTCACCCAGGACGACGTCATCAATGTCCGCGCTGTCGATACCGGACCGCCGAACTGCCTCCGCGACGGCCTGCGTACCCAGCTCGAAAGCGTCGACGTCGACGAGGGAACCCTTGCCCGCGGTGCCGATCGCCGTCCGTGCGGTCGAGACGATTACCGCTTCATGCTCCGACAAGTTCGCTCCTCTGATGGGTACCACGAACCTCGCATGGCCGGAGCACACGTCCCGCCGCTGTGAGGTGCCTCATATTACTGAGGTCGACGTCGGAGTCAAGGTATGCAAAGACTCGCGACGTCGACCCACCTCGAGCCCTGCAGGTGAAGGAGTCCGGGCCGAAATCGACGCCAGCGCCGGCGTTGACAGAAATCCGGCGCCCACCATCGAAGTCTCCCGTTCCGCGACCACATCCTCACCCTGCGTCGCCGGGCGAGGGGCGGTCAGCGACGCCCGGCACGCGCTGCCTGATCCAGGACGCCGGTCGCTCACCGCCACCATGCGAAATTCTCTCAGAAGGGGCTCGAAGGTGTCGACACATGTGTTATCGCCTGGCGAGAGGCCCGGATCCCCCTGGGGAGAACACCTGGCCCACCGCGTCGCGCCCTGAACGGGGAGGACCGGGCCGCCCGGGGACCACTGGTCCCGGGGCGGCCCGGTCGATCACGACGACCGGGGGTGGATCACGCCTCGGCTCACAGGTGACGGCTGCCAGAGGCCGCCATCGCCCTGATCATGTTGTCCTGGACGAAGGACGCCACGAGAGCGCCCCCGCCGCGGTACGCGCTGCCCTGGCCGTAGCTGCGGCCGTGCCCCGCGTACGGGCTGCGGTGCGACAGCAGCACCCATTCCGACGCCGGTCCGGGCTGGTGGAAGGTGATCGTGTGGCTGAGCACCCCGGTCGACAGCGACACGTGGGCCAGCGCCTGGCCGACACCGGGGTGCGGCCGCATCGCGGTCCCGATGAGGAAGCTGTCAGTGGACAACGCCAACAGCGCCTGCGAGGTCACCAGGTCATCGGGCGCCCCGGGCCAGCGGATCCAGACGTCGAGCTCGGGCGGGCCCACCGCGTCGGGGTCGCTGATGTCCACGTCGCCGACGACGCGCACCTGCCAACCGCCGGAGCCGTTCGCCGCGCCCGCCGTGCCGTTCGCGCCCTCGGCGCCCGCCGGCTCGGTCGGTGGGACAGGAGGCGGCGCCGGGTGGGTCTCGGCGTAGCTGATGAAGTCGGGCTCGTCGCCGGTGAGCAGCACCTGCGACTGCACGCAGAGCCGCCCGCCCTGGCTGATCGACACCGCGCTGGCCGCCAGGCTCCGCCCGGAGTGCTGGCGGGTCACCGCGATGTCGAGCGGCGTGTCCGGCCGCGCCGCCCGCGCGAACACGGTGTGCAGGGTCTTGACCTTCTTGCCCTCCTGGCCGACCAGCGCCGCCACCAGGGACTGCGCCAGGAGCTGCCCGCCGTGCGCCACCGGGCCGCCGAGCTGGATGCTGCCGGCGCGGTAGCGGTCGGTGTCGACCGTTTCGAGCTCGAGGGACGCGAGGACCGAGTCGAGGGAGAACATCGTCTACCGGGGGCCGAAGCGCAGAGCGCCGTCGAGGCGGATGTTCTCGCCATTGAGATAGGAGTTGCGGGCGATCGACTCGACCAGCAGCGCGAACTCCTCGGGCTTGCCGAGCCGGCGCGGGAAGATGATGTCCTGGACGAACTTCTCCCGCATCTGCTCCGGCACGCCCATCATCCGCGGGGTCCCCATGGTCCCCGGCGCGATGGCGCAGACCCGCACGCCGATCGGGGCCAGGTCACGGGCCATCGGCAGGGTCATGCCGAGGATGGCCGCCTTGGCCGCGCTGTAGGAGACCTGGCCGATCTGGCCCTCGATCCCGGCGATCGAGGCCGTGTTCACCACGACCCCCCGCGCGCCGTCCGCGTCCGGCTCGTTGCCGGCCATCGCGGCGGCGGCCAGCCGGGTCACGTTGAAGGTGCCGAACGCGTTCATCTCCATGGTCTTGATGAACGCCGGCTTGTCGTGCGGCGTCGCGTCGCGCCCGACGGTGCGCCCGGCTCCCTTGACGCCACCGCCGGCCACGTTCGCGACGACGGACAGCGGGCCGCCCGCCTGCGCGGCCTCGATCGCGGCCTGCACGTCCTCGTCGCTGTTGACGTCACCACCGACGGCGGAGGCCGAGTCACCGAGCTCCTTGGCCAGGGTTGCCGCGGCCGTGTCGTCCTGGTCGAAGATCACGACGTGCATGCCGACCTCGGCCAGGTGGCGCACCGTCGCGGCGCCGAGGCCGCCGGCACCGCCCGTCACTATCGCTGAACGTCCGTTCAGGTCCAACGGTCATCACCTTTCGTCGACGCGGAACTGACAACTCTGTCCACCGGCCGGCCGTTCACTGCCGGTCCGGTCTTTCTACCGCCGGGCCGACGACCGCTCTGTCTGCTGATCGCCAGCCGGCCCCCTGCTGACGGTGTTACCCGGCAGCGCCCGCGGATGGCGCGGGCACAGCCCGGCCGGCCGCCCGTGGCGGGCAACCCGGCTGCCGGTTTCGCGGATGTCTCGAGGTTCCCTGGGTGGGGCGCCGCGGGCCGTCTCCCCCGTCCCGGACGGGTTGCGCATGTCACCTGAGGACTTGTCCCAGCATGGCCGTAACAGGTCCGCACTGTCGACCGCTCCGCGACGGGGCACACCCGCCGGCCCCTGCCGGGCAGGGCCAAGCCGAGCAGGGGCCGAAACGTCAGACCGGGACGGCGATTCCGGTGAGACGGGCGAGGTTCTCGCCCATGATCTTCCTGACGTCCTCCTCCGGCATGCCGGCCGGCAGGTGGTCGACGTAGCTGCACGGCTCGGCGAGACCCTCCGGGTGCGGATAGTCAGAGCCGAAGAGGACGTGGTCCACACCGATGGCCTCGACGAGCTTCTCGATGTTGTCCTCGTGGAACGGGCTGATGTAGATGTTGCGCCGGAACGCCTCCACCGGGTCCTCGTCGAAACCGTGCGGCATCTTCGTGTAGGCGTCGGCGAGGTGCTCGAGCAGCGGCACCACCCAGTCCCCGCCGGCCTCGATCGAGGCGACCCGCAGCTTCGGGAACCGGGCGAAGACGCCGCCGCAGACGAACGCCGTCATCGAGTCCTCGGCCGGCCGGTGCCCCATCGTGACCATGCGGAACGGGTCCGGGCGGAACGGCAGCATCTCCTGCGGGCCGGTCCAGTCACTCTGGTACCGCGAGTAGCCGCTGTCGGAGGAGTGCATCGCCACCAGGATGTCGGCGTCCACCACCGCCTGCCAGAACGGGTCGAACTCGGGGAGCGCGAACGAGCGCGAGCCGCGCAGGCCCGGCACCGGCGCCGGGCGGATCAGGACGGCCCGCGCGCCGCGCTCGGCCGCCCACTCCAGCTCCGCGATCGCCTTCTCGACGATGGGCAGGGTGATCACCGGAGTGGTGAAGATGCGGTTCTCGTAGTTGAACGACCAGACCTCGTGAATCCACTCGTTGAGCGAGTGGACCACGGCATGGGTCAGATCCGGGTCGTCCCGCATGCGCTCCTCGAGGAGGCTCGCGAGCGTCGGGAACATCAGCGCACGGTCGACGCCGAGCTCGTCCATGAGCTGGATGCGCGGCGCCGGCTCACGGAACGCCGGAATGCTGCGCATCGGGTCCCCGACGATCTCGCGGTAGGACTTCCCCTCGGGGTTCCCGACACGGAAGTACTCCTCCTGAGCGCCGGGCCGCGCCACCACGTCGAACGTCGGATTCGGGATGTAATCGCTGATCTGACCACGGATGGCGATCTTCGTCCGGCCGCGGACCTCGACATAGTCGACGGCGCCGCGGTAACGGTCCGGGAGATGCCGGGTGAAGGCGTCGCGTGTCTCGTAGAGATGGTTGTCCGCGTCGAACACCGGGAAGGTCAGTCTCTTGGCCATGTCAGCATGTTAGTCAGTATTGATACTGACGTCAATATTGGTTTGGGGGGTGAGCCGGAGCCGGGCGGGGCACGGCGTGCCAGGTCAGGGCACATGCCGCGGCACGGCACGACCAGGTCCGGACATGACGAAGCCTCCGCCCTGCGGAGGGCGGAGGCTTCGTCTACTGCTGGTGGTGGTGCCGGGTTACTGGCCGGTCCAGCGCGGCGGGCGCTTCTCGGCGAACGCCACGGCACCCTCCTTGGCATCCGCCGAGGTGCGCACCACCGCGACGTACTCCTCCTGGCGCTCGAACGCCTCCTCGAGCGGCCAGTCGACCGATCGTGACAGCACCTGCTTGGAGGCCGCGAGCGCCAGCGGCGCGTTCGCGGAGATCTCCTCTGCGAGCTCGAGCGCGACCCCGAGCGCCGCGCCCGGCTCGGTGAGCCGGTTGACGAGGTGGACCTCGGCCGCCTCGGTCGCCGGCCACATCCGGCCGGTCAGGACGAGCTCCATCGCCAGGTGGTAGGGGATGCGGCGCTGCAGCCGCAGCAGTCCGCCGGCCGCCGCCGCCAGGCCGCGCTTCACCTCGGGCAGGCCGAACTTGGCGTCCCGCGCGGCGACGATCAGGTCGCAGGAGAGCACGATCTCGAACCCGCCGGCGAGCGCGTAGCCCTCGACCGCTGCGATCAGCGGCTTGCGGGGAGGCTGGCGGACCAGCCCGGCGAAGCCGCGCCCGGGCACGATCGGACGCTCGCCGCGGGCGAAGCCCTTCAGGTCCATCCCGGCGCAGAACGTCTTGTTCGCGCCGGTGATGATGCCGATGCTCAGGTCGTCACGGGCGTCGAGCTGCTCGAGCGCGGCCGCGATCGCGGTCGCCAGGCTCAGCGACATGGCGTTGCGCGCCGCCGGCCGGTTCATGGTGAGGACGAGCACCCGGCCGTGCTCGGTCAGGACGAGCTCGTCGGACGCGCCGGGAGGGGCGTCCTGCAGGGAGCCGTCCGGACGGGAGGTCTGCAGATCAGCCATGATGCTCTCTCTGGTGATCGGGTCAGGGGCCGCGGAGTCGGTCGCCGCGGCAGCGGACGGACGGGGTGGGTCAGGAGGTCCGGGGCTCGGGCCGGCCGGGCTGTTCTCCCCCGCGGGCCTCGCCGTAGGACCGCTTGGGGACCATCACCTTGCGCCGGTAGACGCAGACCAGGGTGCCGTCCTGGTTGAGGCCGCGGGTCTCGACCGTCACGATGG
>NZ_UBIZ01000482.1:0-1335 GCF_900465275.1 Parafrankia sp. Ea1.12
TCACGCGGCGTGATCTCGCAGGAGTGCGCGGATCGAGTCGTCGAGGTGGAACGGGCCGCCGTTCCGGGTGATGATCGCGTCTGGCGCCACGTGTCGAGTGGCTTCGGCGAGGACCTCGGCGGGTCGGGCCCCCGGATTGGCGGGCGGTGCCGGGTCGAGCGTGCGGCCGTCGGGGAGCAGGGCGATGATCCGCCCGGCGGTGGTTCTGCGGAGCTTGATGTTCTCATCGTGCAGGGTGCGGTGGTGTTCGCCGCAGACGAGGGTGAGGTTGTCGATGTCGGTGCCGCCGCCCTCGACCCACGGGATGAGGTGGTGGGTGTGGAGCCGTCGGGTGTGGGCGCAGCCCGGGTACTGGCAGGTGCCTCTGTCTCGGGCGTGGACGGCGTCGCGGAGCTGCCGGTTCGGTAGTCGGCGGCGTCGACCGAGCCGCAGTGGGTTGCCGTGGGTGTCGGTGAGCAGGGTGCGGATCAGCCCGTCGCGGCCGAGTCGACGCAGGACCGTGGGGGACAGGCCGGTCGCGGGTGAGATCTCCGCACGGGATCCGGGCCTCGGCCTGGGCTGTGGGGGGTGTGGCTGTGTGGTGTCGAGCAGGGTGGTCGCGTCGATGTGCACGGTGATCGTGTGGGCGGGTGAGGTCAGCCCGGGAGCGGGCTGTTGTAGGAATCCTTCGGCGAGTGCGAGCAGTGCGTCGGCGTCGCGTCGGCGGTCCCGTGGGGCGGCCACGATCTCCCCGTCGGGGGGCGACTGGCCCGCGTCGGTGCCGGCGTCGGTGGTGGTGGTGTCGAGGCTGGCGCGGGCGGCGTCGAGCGCGGTGATGAGGTGGGCGCCTTCGTCGGGAGGCAGGACCGCGGTCAGGTGCAGCATGCCGTTGTCGTCCGTGCGCCAGGAGACCTGCCGGGCTGCCTGCGTCCTGGCACGGTCGTTCGGGTCGGCGGTGGTCTGGCGGAGGGTGCGGACGAGGCGTTCCAGCTGGCCTGCGGTGCAGTGCAGGGCGTGTTCGAGCCAGAGCGGCTCGGTGGTCGGGTCGGCGATCCGGGTGATCGCCCGGACCTTCGAGTAGGAGATCGTCCCGTCGGCGAACGCCGCCCGCACCTTGGGGAGTTGTTCGAGGGCGCGGGCCGTGGCCAGGTGTTCCCGGGCGGCACGCAGTCCGATCCCGCAGCGCCAGGACAGCCAGTGCGCACATGAGCGCAGCCCGATCCCCGACCAGCCGCCCCGCCGCTCGAAGGCGGAGAGGAGGACCAGCCAGCCGCAGGTCGCAGCCGCGAGCCGCCCTGCCCACCCGCAGATCGCGGCTTCCAGATCCGCCAGCGGTGCGGTCTGCGCGTCCAGGCC
>NZ_UBIZ01000481.1:0-218 GCF_900465275.1 Parafrankia sp. Ea1.12
ACGGAACGTTGATGACCAACGACGAGGCGGGCGAGATCCGCTACCAGATGGCCGAGTCCTTCACCACGACGGACAACGGCCGCACCTTCACCCTGAAGCTGCGGCCCGGGCTGGTCTTCTCCGACGGCACTCCGCTCAATGCCGAAGCGGTGAAATTCAACTGGGACCGACTCAAGGACCCGGCCAGCGCCTCACCCAGCGCGGCGGAAGCGGCGATC
>NZ_UBIZ01000479.1:0-247 GCF_900465275.1 Parafrankia sp. Ea1.12
TAAGCTCGGTATTCAACCAATCGGTTGAGGAAGTGGCCGGCTGATCGTGGCCGGCCTGGGGAATGCGGAGGGGGAGTGCCGGTGGTGGCGGCGGACACGCTGTCCCGGGTGTTCTCGGCGCTGGCGGTGGGGGACGCCACCGTCAACGAGCTCGCCGCACCCTACGACATGACCGTCCAGGCGGTGTCCAAGCACCTGCGGGTGCTGCAGGACGCCGGCCTGGTCAGCAGCGGCCGGCAGAGGCCGC